>JBGPZN010000198.1:0-6418 GCA_041493815.1 Methylomirabilia bacterium | reverse complement strand
GGCGGCCATCGACAACCGCCAGCGTCGCGTCCCGATCGCCGTCCCCCGCCTGGCCCGGGCCGTCACCCGGGCGCTGGCCGCCGTCGGCCGCCCGGGCGGCACGGTGGAGGTCGCGGTCGGCGACGACGCCGAGATCCGGCGGCTGAACGCGCGCTACCGCGGCGTCGGCCGCCGCACCGACGTGCTGGCCTTCCCGCTCGAAGCGCCGGCCGCGCCTGGCCAGCTCGTCGGCCAGATCGTCGTCTCCGCCGACACGGCACGACGCCAGGCCCGGCGCCTGCACGTGCCCCTCGCCCTCGAGCTCGACCTGCTGGTCACCCACGGTACCCTTCATCTCGTGGGCTACGACGACCGTGACCCCCTGGAAGCCGACCTCATGCACCGCCGCGAGCGCGACATCCTGCGCGCCGCTCCGGATCGACTGTGGACCGGCCTCTTGCGCGAGCCGTTACAGCACCGGCAGTACGGATCGACTGCAGATGCGGAGCCACGCCCTTCTAGAACAGGCCACCTGCGTCCCAAGCCGGCCTCGCGGCACCCGCTACAAAAATCAACCCCGGGGTCACGGCGCGCGCATTCATGAAGGCCGGCTTCGTTTCTCTCATCGGCAAGCCCAACGCCGGCAAGTCCACCCTGCTCAACCGGCTGGTCGGGCAGAAGCTGGCGATCGTGTCGCCGCGCCCGCAGACGACGCGCAACCGCATCACCGGGATCCTGCATCGCCCCGACGCGCAGGTCGTCTTCGTCGACACACCGGGGCTGCACACCGGCGGCGGCAAGCTCGGGGAGTTCATGCTCAGGACCGCCCAGCGGGCGGTGGAGGACGTGGACGTCGTCTGCCTGGTGGTCGACGCCACCGATCGCTCGGGTCCGGACGACCTCGTGCTGGCGCCGTTGCGCGGGTACGGCGGCACGACCGTGTGCGCGCTGAACAAGATCGATCTCGTGCGGCCGAAGACGGCGCTGCTGCCGCGGCTGGACCGCTGGCGCGCCGCCCATCCGTTCGGGGCGCTGGTGCCGATCGCCGCCGTCGACGGCACCAATTGCGACCGGTTGCTCGACGTCCTGGTGGCGGCGCTGCCCGAGCATCCGCCGTTCTTCCCGCCCGACGCCACCAGCGATCAGCCGGAGACCTTCTGGGTGGCCGAGGTCGTCCGCGAACAGATCTTCCACTTCACGCACCAGGACGTGCCCTACGCGACGGCCGTGCGCGTGGAGGAGCTGACCGAGCACGCGACGCCCGAGCGGCTGGACATCCGGGCCACGATCTTCGTCGAGCAGGACTCGCAGAAGGGCATCCTCATCGGCAAGGGCGGCACCATGCTCAAGCGCATCGGCACCGAGGCCCGGCGGCAGCTGGAGGCCTTCTTCGGCATCAAGGTGTTCCTTCAGCTCCACGTGCAGGTGCGACGCAACTGGCGGAAGGACGACCGCGCGCTGCGCGAGTTCGGCTTCCGGCTGACCTCCTGACATGGGCCTGGGCCGCTCGACCGCTGTGGTCATCGGCAGCTTCCCGCTGGGGGAGAGCGACCGCGTGGTGACCTTCTTCTCGCGCGACGTCGGCCGGGTGCGCGGCGTGGCGCGGGCCGCACGCCGCATGCGGTCCCGCTTCGGCGGAAGCCTCGAGCTCTTCACACTCGGCGAGCTCGTGTTCTTCGACACCGGCCGCAGCGACCTCGTCCGCATCGACCACTTCGACGTGACGCATCCGTTCGCGGCGCTGCGCGAGCGTCTCGACACGCTCGGCGAAGCTGCCTGGGTGGTCGAGATCGTGGCCCGGACGACGGGCGAGCGCGACCGCCAGCCCGCGCTGTACGGGCTGCTGGTCCGGGCGCTGCGCGCGCTCGAGACCGCGCCGCGGCCGGCCCGGGTGGCGGTCTGCTTCGGCGTGCGCTGCCTGGAGGTGCTCGGCCATCGCCCCCGGCTGGACCGGTGCGTCGAGTGCGGCCGTACCTATCCGTTTCCACGGCCGGCCCTCGGCGAGGGCGGGGTCGTGTGCGACGGTTGCCGGTCCGGCGCCGACGCGGTGCCGGTGGGGCCGGCCACCGTGGCGGCGATGGAACGGCTGCGGAGCGCGCGCTGGGAGGACGCGGTAGCCACGCCGGTCGGGCGGGCGGGGCCCGAGCTGCGGGCGCTCCTCGACACGCACCTGTCACGACTCATCGGCCAGCCCACACGCAGCGGTCGGTTCCTCCGCGAGCTGCAGCGTCTGGAACCCACCTCGGGAGGACACGCATGACGTGCAGGATGGTTGTAGAGGCGAGCCGATGACTCCGATGGACGTGATCGTCTCGCTGTGCAAGCGGCGGGGGTTCGTCTTCCAGTCGAGCGAGATCTACGGCGGGACCGGCTCCTGCTGGGACTACGGTCCGCTCGGCGTCGAGCTGAAGAACAACATCAAGCGCGTGTGGTGGCGCGACTTCGTGCAGCAGCGCGGCGACATGGTGGGGCTCGACGCCTCGATCCTGATGCACGCGACGGTGTGGAAAGCCAGCGGGCACGTGGACAATTTCACCGACCCCATGGTCGACTGCCGCGAGTGCAAGCACCGTTTCCGCGCCGACCAGGTGGCCGAGATGGCCTGGACGCACTACTGCGAGGCGACCAAGGGCAACAAGTTCACGATCCCCGCCGGTGAGGCCTGCCGGCACTGCGGCGCGCGGCGGACGCTGTGCCCGGAGTGCGGCAAGGGCCAGCTCACCGCGCCGCGCCAGTTCAACCTCATGTTCAAGACGTTCATGGGGCCGGTCGAGGAGGACGCCTCCGTCACCTACCTGCGCCCGGAGACGGCCCAGGGCATCTTCGTCAACTTCGACAACGTGCTGCAGTCGACGCGTCGCAAGCTGCCGTTCGGCATCGGCCAGATCGGCAAGGCGTTCCGCAACGAGATCACGCCCGGCAATTTCATCTTCCGCACCCGCGAGTTCGAGCAGATGGAGATCGAGTTCTTCGTGAATCCGCACGAGACGATCGACGGGCGGCCCGCCGACGAGCACTGGCACGACCGGTGGATCGCCGAATGCCAGGCGTGGTTCACGCGGTACGGGCTGCAGCCGGACCACGTGAAGCTGCACGAGCACGCGGGTGACGAGCTGGCCCACTACTCCAAGCGCACCGTCGATCTGCTGTACCACTTCCCGATGGGCTGGAGCGAGCTGATGGGGATCGCCAACCGCACCGACTACGATCTCAAGCAGCACGCCAAGTTCAGCGGCAAGTCGCTCACCTGGTTCGACGAGGAGCGCAAGGAGCACCTCGTGCCCTTCGTCATCGAGCCCTCGGCCGGCGTGGACCGCGCGCTGCTGGCGTTCCTGCTCGACGCCTATCGCGAGGAGGAGGTGCGCGGCGAGAAGCGCGTGGTGTTGCGGTTCCACTCGGAGCTGGCGCCGGTCAAGATCGCGGTGCTGCCGTTGCTCAAGAAGCGCCCGGAGATCGTCGCCACCGGCCAGGACCTGCGGGCCCGGCTGGCCCGGCGCTGGGTCGCCATCTACGATGACACCGCGGCGATCGGGCGGCTCTATCGCCGCCAGGACGAGGTCGGCACGCCGTACTGCGTGACCGTCGACGTGAAGACGGTCGGCGACCCCGACAAGGGCGAGGTGGGGGACCAGCGGGTGACGATCCGGGAGCGCGACTCGATGCAGCAGATCCGCGTGCCAATCGCCGAGCTGGAGAGTGTCTTTGCGAGCCTGCTCGAGGGCGGCGGCTGGGCAGAAGCGGCGGCGGCGTACCCGCGCGCCGAGAGTTAGCTGCTCAGGGCCCCTGTCGGCCGGGCGGCGCCAGCACCGGCGCCGCGAACGCCGGACGTCCGAGCTCGTGGGGAGCCGGGAGCGGCTCCCCCGGCTCGTATGCCTGCGGCCTTCCCGGCAACGCTGGCGCCGGCGTCGGCGTTTCCGGAGGCCCCCCCGGCACCCCTTGCCGGCGTGCCCCACACGCCACCGCCGGCTCCGTGCCCTTCACGAAGGCCATCATGACGACCCGCACGCACTCGTTCGACGGGTCGAGATCGACGGGCACCAGCACGACCCGATCGGGCATCGAGAAGTCTTCCTTGGGGCTGTCGCCGAGCACCTTGGTCATGAAGCCGGTCCAGATCGGGACCGCGACGCGGGAGCCCGTCTCGTCCTTGCCAAGGCTGCGCGGCCGGTCGTAACCGACCCAGACGCCGGTCGCCAGGCGCGGCGTGTAGCCGATGAACCACGCGTTGGAGTAGTCGTTGGTCGTGCCCGTCTTGGCGGCGACCGGTCGTCCGAGCACCTTGGCCGCCTGCCCGGTGCCGCGCTCGACCACGCCGCGCAGCATGTGGGTGATGACGAAGGCCGTCTCCGGCGACACCGCCTCGCGCGGCTCAGGCAGGTTCTCCTCCAGGAGCTTGCCCTGGGGGTCGGTGACGTAGCGGATCGTGGTGGGCGGCAGCCACTGGCCCTGGTTGGCGAGCGCCCCGTAGGCCGAGGTCAGCTCGATCAGCGTCATGTCCGACGTGCCGAGGGCCAGACTGAGGTTGACGTCGAGCGGGCTCGAGATGCCGAAGCGGCGCGCGACCTGGATCGTGCGGTTCAGGCCCACGCGCTCCTGGACCTTCACCGTGACCACGTTGACCGACTCCTCGAGCGCCTGCTGCAGCGTCGTCGAGCCACGGAACTTGCGGTCGTAGTTCTCGGGCTTCCACACCTGGCCATTGGCCCCGACGGCGTAGGACACCGGCGCGTCCTCGACCCGGGTGGCCGGGGTGAGACCGGACTCGAGAGCCGCGATGTAGATGAAGGGCTTGAAGGCGGAGCCCGGCTGGCGGCGGGCCTGCACCGCGCGGTTGAACTCGCTGCGGAAGAAGTCATAGCCGCCGACCATCGCGCGCACGTAGCCGGTGTGCGGCTCGACGGTGACGATCGCGCCTTCCGGGTGCTCGCCGGGCCGGCCCTTGACGGTGCGGCCCTCCAGCGCCTTGAGACCGTCGCGCAACGACTGCTCGGCCGCCAGCTGCATCGTCGGACTCAGCGTGGTGTACACGTTGAGCCCGCCCTTGAATACCAGGTCGGCGCCGTACTTCGCCTCCAGCGTCTGCTGGACGTAGTCGAGGAAGTACTGGCCGGTCGTGCGCCGCCGCTCGGGCGGGATGAGGCCGAGGTCGGTCCGGGACAGCCGCTTGGCCTCGGCGTCCTTCAATGCGCCGTATTCGACCAGACGCCGCAGGACGACCTCGCGCCGCCGCTTGGCCGCCTCGCTGTGCTCGAAGGGCGAATAGGTGGTGGGCGCCCGGGGCAGGCCGGCCAGCAGCGCCGCCTCTCGCACGTTCAGCTCGGCGACGGACTTGCCGTAGTAGGTGCGGGCGGCGGCCTCCACGCCGTAGGCGCCGTGCCCGAAGTAGACCTGGTTGAGGTACATCTCGAGGATGCGGTCCTTCGTGTAACGCCGCTCCAGCTCGAGGGCGAGGACCGCCTCCTTGAGCTTGCGCTCCATGCTCTTGTCCGGGGTCAGGAACAGCACCTTGGTCAGCTGCTGGGTGATCGTGCTGCCGCCCTCGACGACGCGGCCGCGCCGGTAGTTCTGGACCGTCGCGCGGGCGATACCGATCGGATCGACACCCCAGTGGTAGTAGAAGCGCTTGTCCTCGGTGGCGATGACGGCATCCCGGAGCGCTTGGGGGATGTGGGCCAGCGGCACGAAGATGCGGCGCTCGACGTGCAACTCGGTGATCAGCTCGTCGTTGTCGTCGTAGATCTTCGTACCGACGAGCGGCTGGAAGGTTTCCAGCGCGGTGACCGAGGGCAGGGTGCGGGGCAGAATCGTGAACGCCCACAGCGCCGCCACCGCCGCCCCGGCGCCGAGCAGGAGCGACAGGATGCCCGCCACGATGAGGAGCCTCCGGAGCCACCGCCGGGCCGGCCGCCGCGCGGGCCGCTCGGCCGCCGAGCCGCTCTTCTGTGGTCCCATGCGAAGCCATTATACCGGCCGGCTCGCCCGAGCCGGCAGCGTGACGTGCGATAATCCTTCCCCTCGGGGGCGACGGCATGCCGACATCAGTGCTCAAGGACTTCGAGCAGCGCGGGCTCGTCGCGGACGTCAGCACGTCCGCGGAGTTCGACGCTCATCTGGCCGAGGCGTCCCGGACGATCTACGTGGGCTTCGATCCGACGGCCGACAGCCTCCACGTCGGCAGTCTCGTCCCGCTGCTGGCCTTGCGGCGCTGTCAGCTGGCCGGCCATCGACCGATCGTGCTGGTCGGCGGCGGCACCGGACTCATCGGCGATCCGTCCGGCAAGGCCGGCGAGCGCGCGCTCAACCCCCAGGAGCACGTGGCGGCCTGTGCGGCGCGGTTGAAGGCCCAGGTCCGCCCGTTCGTCGACTTCGACCACGGGTCGCACGCCGCGATCCTCGTCGACAACTACGAGTGGCTCTCCCGACTGGACGTCATTCCGTT
>JBGPZN010000010.1:0-18508 GCA_041493815.1 Methylomirabilia bacterium | reverse complement strand
AGGATGCGCGCCTCGGTGTGGTCCTCCTTGTGGACCCACAGCCCCGAGAAGCTGGCCTTGGCCCGCAGGAGCGAAAGCTTGTAGGGCTCGTCTTTTTTGTGGATGTCCTTCAGAAGTGACTCGAAGGACTGCAGCGACGTCATGAGCACCGTCCCGTTGGGCATCGTCAGCCGGTTGATCGGCTGCAGCCCGTACCACGCCCACGACTCGACGCCCTTGGACAGCGTGTCGTCCAGCACGATGGACACGTCGGTGTGCTTGGGCTCGTACCGGGCCATGTTCTGCTCGAGCTCTTCCTTGGTGTCCGCCACGATGGCGAAGTCCTTGGCCGGAATGCCGTTGCGCTGCGGGCTGTCCCCGTAACGCCCGAACGCGATGCCCCAGCGCCCCGACTTGCGGGCCGACAGGACGATGCCGCGCACGATGCGGGCGGCGAGGTTTTTCTGGAAGATGCCGCGGTAGACGACCTCGCAGATCAGCGCTGCCATACGTGCTCCTCCTGGGGCCGGGGACGAGGACTGGGCATTGGTCAGGTGGTCCGACCAGAGAACATACTACCCCATCCGAGGCGTCCGCAGGGCGAATCCCGGCTAGGACCGTAGCGGCTGGCGGGGGGCGTCCGGCGGGGCGCTCGTGAGCGTCCACTCCAGGGCGTCGGCGGCCTGGCCGTCGGCCGGGCGGCCCCGCCGGCGCAGCTCGGCGATGACGCGCCGGCGCGCCTCGGGCGGGCGGTTCTGGCCGAGTTTGAACTTCACCCGCGTGCGCTCGACGTCCAGCCGCACCGCCGCCAACTGCCGGAGCGCACCCCGGTAGAGAGGATCCTCGGGGTCCAGCGTACGGAAGCCGCCCTCGGGCTGGTAGCGCGCGAGCAATCGCACCTGCTGCGCGGCAACGGCCGCGGGGTCCTCGATCACGGTCGCCCGGCACTCGAAGATCACCGTACGGTGATAGGCGGTTGCCGAGCCCGCGTACTCCGCGTGCACCCAGTACGACGGGATCACACCCAGCACCTCGTCCACCTCGAACACGCAGCGCGGGCGGGCCTCGAGGTCGACGGTCAGCTCGTCCTCCCGCACGAGGTGCAGGTCGACGACGGCACCCTGCCGCACGAAGGGATACAAGCCGACGTGCGGTGTGCCGTCGGCCCCCACCGTGATCAGGCGCCCGAGCTCCTGCGACGCCACGAAACGATCGACCTCCGCGGGCGGCACCTGCGCATAGTAGTCGTGGAAGATCATCGACTCGCCTCCGCCGGCGCGACGCCACGCTGGCCACCGGCCCGGCTCTGCGCGACCATCCGGCAGAAGTACTCGTGGACGGTCGGGTCGTCGGTGAGCTCGGGATGAAACGTTGCCACCAGAATCGTGCCCTGTCGGGCCAGCACCGGCTCGCCGGCGTAGCGGGCCAGGGTCTCGACCCCGTCGCCCACACGCCGGATGCGCGGCGCGCGGATGAACACCATCTCGACGGGCGCCGGGCGGCCGTCGAGCGTCGCCGGGCCCGTGGCCTCGAACGACTCCCGCTGGCGCCCGTAGGCGTTGCGCTCCACGCCGACGTCGATGAGGCCGAGCGAGAACTGGGCCGGGCTCGTCACCTCACGCGCGAGCAGGATGAGGCCCGCACAGGTGCCGAAGACCGGTTTGCCGCCGGCGTGGAACTTCTCGAGGGCCGGCACGAAGCTCCCGGCGTCCATCAGCTTCAGCAGCGTGGTGCTCTCGCCGCCGGGCATGACCAGCCCGTCGAGGTCCTCGAGCTGCTCCGGCTTGCGGACCTCGACCACCTCGACCTTCGACCGCCCACCGTCCCCGCCGCAGCGGGCGAGCGCCTTGGCGTGCATGGCGAAGTCGCCCTGGAGGGCCAGGACTCCGATGCGTATCGGCGCTCCCTCGTTCGTCACGGGCTCCTTCCCTCGGCGACCTCTGTGCTTCGTGTTGCTCTTCTTCGTTTACAGGCTTCTTCGTTTACATACAGGCTTCTTCGTTTACAGGCTCGCCTCAGCGGGGGCGGCGGCCGCCCCCGCTTCGGCTCGCACTACCATCCCCGCGTCTGCATCAGATCCTTCTCGGCCATCTTGGAGATCTCCAGTCCGACCATGGCTTCGCCGAGGTCCTCGCTGACCCGCACCAGCACGTCGGGGTCCTTGAAGTGCGTCGTGGCCTGCACGATGGCCTTGGCGCGCTTGGCCGGATCCGACGACTTGAAGATGCCGGAGCCGACGAAGACGGCCTCGGCGCCGAGTTGCATCATCAGGGCGGCGTCGGCCGGCGTGGCGATGCCACCCGCCGAGAAATTCGGCACCGGCAGCTTGCCGGTCCGCGCGATCCAGCGCACCAGCTCGTAGGGCGCGCCGAGGTTCTTGGCCTCGGTCATCAACTCCTCGGGGCCGAGGGTGGTGAGCCGCTTCATGCCCGAGACGATTGCGCGCATGTGGCGCACGGCCTCCACGATGTTGCCGGAGCCCGCCTCGCCCTTGGTGCGGATCATCGCCGCGCCCTCGCCGACGCGCCGCAGCGCCTCGCCGAGGTCGCGGGCGCCGCACACGAACGGGATCCGGAACGCGAACTTGTCGATGTGGTAGTGCTCGTCGGCCGGCGTGAGCACCTCGGACTCGTCGATGTAGTCCACGCCCAGGGCTTCCAGGATCTGCGCCTCGACGAAGTGGCCGATCCGGGCCTTGGCCATCACCGGGATGGTGACCGCCTTCTGGATCTCCTGGATCTTCTTCACCGGCGACATGCGGGCGACGCCGCCGTCGCGCCGGATGTCCGAGGGCACGCGCTCCAGCGCCATCACCGACGTGGCCCCGGCGTCCTCGGCGATCTTGGCCTGCTCGGCGTTGGTGACGTCCATGATGACGCCGCCCTTGAGCATCTCGGCCAGCCCGATGTGCTTGCGCTCCGCGATTCTCAGTCCGCTCGCATCTTCCATGACCTCTGCCCCTCCCTTGGAGACCGCCGCTAGACCACCGAGACCATCTCGCGCTCGCTTCGCCGTGGCGGCGGCTGTCGCCGCGCCGTCTTGATCGCCTCGCCCAGCCGCCGGACGCCCTCGTCGATGCGCGCCGCCGCCACCGAGGAGAACGCCAGACGCAGCGTCCGCTCGCCCCCGCCATCGAGGAAGAACGCCGGGCCCGGCGTGAACTCGACCCCTCGCTCGAACGCCACCGGCAGCAGCGTGGTCGCAGCGAGGCCCGGCGGCAGCGTGAGCAGCAACGAGAAGCCGCCCTGGGGCTCGGTCCACGTCACGCCGTCCGGCATCCGCCGGCGCAGCGCGGCCAGCAGCAGTGCGCGGCGCCGCGCGTACTCGGCGGTCACCCGCGTCACGTGGCGGTCGAGCAGCCGGCGTTCGCAGAACCGGTGCACCGCCGCCTGCAGCAGCGCGCTCGTGTGCAGGTCGGCCAGCTGCTTGGCGGCCTGCAGGCGCTCGACGATCGGCGTCGGCGCCACCAGCCAGCCCAGGCGCAGACCCGGGAAGAGGATCTTGGAGAAGGTGCCGATGTAGAGGACGACGCCGGCGCGGTCGGCGGCCTTGAGCGGCGGGTTCGGGCGCGCGCCGTAGTAGAGGCTGCCGTCGAAGCCGTCCTCGACGATGGGCACCTGGTGGCGCGCGGCGGTGGCGAGCAGCCGCCGCCCGACCTCGGGCTCGATGGTGAGCCCGCTCGGATTGTGGGCGGTCGGCTGGCAGTAGAACAGCTTGGGCGCCTGCCGCTCGCACAGCCGCTCGAAGACGTCCGGCCGCGGACCGGCCTCGTCCCACTCGACCGGCAGCAGCCGGGCCCCGAACGAACGGAACGCCTGCATGGCGCCGGCGTAGGTGGGCTGCTCGATCGCGACGAGGTCGCCGGGATCCACCAGCGTACGGGCGATGAGGTCGAAGCCCTGCTGCGAGCCGTTGACGACGAGGATCTCCTCGGCACGGGCCTCGACGCCGAACCGCAGCAGGTACCCGGCCAGGTAGCGGCGCAGCGGCGCGTAGCCGCCGACCGACGAGTACTGCAGCAACGCGCCCCCTTCCTCCCGCACCACCTGGTTGAGCACGCGGCGGAAGGCCTCGATGGGGAACAGCGTGCTGTCCGGCATTCCCCCCGCGAACGAGATCACCGCGGCACCGCCGCCGGACGGCGTACCCATGGCCCGCCGGCGCTCCTCGTCGGCGGCGGCCGTGCGGGCGCTGCGCGACAGCATTGCGGTCCAATCGATCGGCGCCGGCGCCGGCGCCCGGGCGACCGACTTCGCGAGCGGCTCGCCCGCCACGAACGTCCCCTGCCCCACGTGGGCTCGGGCCAGGCCGGCCGCCACCAGCTCCTCGTAGGCCAGCGCCACCGTCGCCCGGTTCACGCGCAGGCTCTGCGCCAGCTCACGGGTGGCCGGCAGCTTCACCCCCGGCGCCAGCAGCCCGTCGGCGATGAGGCGCTCCAGGTGGCCCTGGATCTGGCGGGCCAGCGGCACCGGCCGGTCGCGGTCGAGCGGAATGTTCACTCGGTTCTCCTGCTCAGCCATTCTGACTCCACAATTGCCCCAGTCAAGAGCCAATTGGCCTGGTCACCACCAGCCAATCGGGCCCGGCTGGCCCGGGCGACGGTATAATGCCGGGGACGGATACGGAGGAGACCCTATGGCGGGCGAGGCGCCGATCAAGCAAGCGGTGACCTGGATCGACGATCGGCTGCGCGACGATCCCGGCGCGGACCGGCTGCGGCTCGTCGACGAGGCCGGCCGCCGCTTCGACCTGTCGCCGCTCGACACCGACTTCCTCATGCGCCACCTCGCCGAGCGAGGCAAGCGCGCGTGACCGATCACGCCCGGCGCGTCCGGGCGCAGTTCGGCGCCATCGCGGCGGCCTACGTCGCCAGCCCCGGCCACGCCGGCGGCGACGACCTCGAGCGGCTGGCCGCCTGGGGACGCGCGCTGTCCCCCACCCGCGTGCTCGACATGGCCACCGGCGGCGGCCACACCGCGCTCGCGTTCGCGCCGATCGCCCGCCGCGTGATCGCCTGCGACGTCACCGAGCCGATGCTGCGGGCGGCCCGCGGCCTGCTGCGAGAGCGCGGCGCCGCCTCGGCGACGTTCGTGGCGGGCGACGTCGAAGCGCTGCCGTTCGGCGACGGCACCTTCGACCTGGTGACGTGCCGGATCGCGGCCCACCACTTCGCCGACGTCGCCGCGGCCGTGCGCGAGGTCCGCCGTGTCCTGCGGCCGGGTGGCTCGTTCCTGCTCCAGGACATCCTCGGCCACGACGACGGCGAGGCGGCGGCGTTCATCACCGAGGTGGAGCGGCGTCGCGATCCGTCCCACGTTCGCGCCTACCGCGCGGTCGAATGGAAGGCCTTTCTGCGGGCGGCCGGGCTCACGATGATGGACAGCACCGTGGTCGCCAAGGGCCGGCCGTGGGACGAGTGGACGACGCGGACGCGGATGACGCCCGAGGCCCGGCGCGACCTCGAAGCGTTCGTCCTCGCCGCGCCCGAGCACTGCCGCGCGGCCTTCGACTTCCGCGTCGCCGACGGGCGCGTGGAGTCGTTCACGGATCGGATGCTGCTCGGCCGCGCCGACCGCGACTGACGCCCAGGAACCTCAGGCGCGCCGCAGCCTCACGAGCGTCGCCCCGCGGCCTCCACGGTCCTCCGGCGCGTCGGCATATCCCACCACCAGCGGATGCGAGCCGAGCAGCGATTGCACGATCGCGCGCTGCGCGCCGATGCCCCGCCCGTGGATCAGCCTGACCTCCGTGAAGCCACGCGCGTGGACCGCCCGCAGGTACTCCTCGACGACCGACCGAACGTCCGCCGGCCGGAAGGAGTGCAGATCGAGCACGTCCTCGACCGGCATCTCGACGGGCGCGGCGTCCGTATCGTCGGGCACGTCGTCGTTAGGCACTCCGTCGGCGGACATCACGGAGTCCGACAGCCGGGTGCTTCGGGGACGATGTCGGGGCCCGGCCGCGCGGGCAATCGAGGGGCGCCACGGCTCCGCCGGGGCGCTCCGAGCCGTCGGGGGGTTCGGGGGCCGTGTCGGGGCCCCCGATCAAACATCGTCCCCGATCAAATCAAAGGCCCCGCGGCGAGGTGCTGCGACCAGTGCTGGAAAGTCGAGAGATCCTCCCCCGAGAGCTTGCACTGTCAGAACGTGGCCGCGCGCTCGAAGAAGGGCACGTCGATCATGCCGACGTTCTCGGCCCGGGCGGTCTCGGCCACCTTCTGCGTGACCATCTGCCGCACGAACGGGATCGGGATCCGGCCGAGTCGGTGCAGCACCTCGTCGGTGCAGCGGATGCGGGTGCCCGGCAGCACGGGCCCCTCGCTGAGCGCCGCGGCGGGCTCGTGCTCGCACGTCTCGGGTACGAGCTGCTGCAGGCGCAGCGAGACGTACTCGGTCACCCACGCCTGGATGCCGGCCTTGGCGTCGGCCGGGCCGCCGCCCGCGTGATCGAGCTTGCCGTGCAGCTCGCCCAGGAGCGTCTCGAGCCGGCCGAGGCGCGCCTCGAGCCCGCTCAGCCGCTCGCTCACGTCACGATCGCTCATGAGATCTCTCCTCCCGCGTCCCCTTCATACCACGGGGCGCCGCGTGTGGAAGTCGGTCAGGCGCTGGAACGCGTCGGCGGCCCGCAGCACCGTGGCCTCGTCGAACGGCCGGCCGACGAGCTGCATGCCGATGGGCAGCCCGCCCTCGGTGAACCCGCACGGCACCGCGCAGGCCGGGTGGCCGGAGAAGTTGAACGGCCGCGTGAAGCGGAGCAGGGCGCTGCGCACGTCCACGGGGCCGTCGCCCAGCGTCGCCTGTCGCTCGCCCACCGCGGGGGCCACGATCGGCGTGCTCGGCGCCAGCAGCACGTCGCGGCGGGCGAGTGCGGCATCGACTTCGTCGCGGACGAGCGCGCGGACCTGCTGGGCGCGGACGTAGTGCAGGCCGCTGATGAAGGCGCTGACACGCAGGCGTCGCGCGACGTCGGGATCGTACTCGGCCGCCCGCGTCCGCAGCAGCTCCGCGTGGTAGGCCAGCGCCTCGGCGCCGACGACCGCCAGCGAGCCGGCGCCCGCCAGGTCGACGCGCTCGAGCGTCACCTCGTCCACGACGGCGCCGGCACCGGCCAGCGTCGCCGCCGCCGCCTCGACCGCGGCCCGCACCACGGGCGCCGCACCGTCGAGGAAGAAGCTGCGCAGCAGCCCCACGCGGAGTCCCTTGAGGTTGCCGGTCAGCGCGGCCAGGTAGTTGGGTACCGGGAGCACGCTGGTGCTCGGATCGGCCGGGTCGTAGCCGGCGATGGCACCCAGCATGAGCGCGCTGTCGGCGACGGTGCGGGTCATCGGTCCCACGTGGTCCATGGACCACGCCAGCGGCAACACGCCCGCGCGGCTCACGCGTCCGTAGGTCGGCTTGAGACCGGTGATGCCGCAGAGCGAGGCCGGGATGCGGATGGAGCCGCCGGTGTCGGAGCCGAGCGCGCCCGGCGTCAGCCCCGCCGCCACCGCCACGCCCGAGCCCGACGACGAGCCGCCGGCCATGCGATGCGTCGCCGCGTCCCACGGGTTGCGGGCGTGGCCGTAGTGCGGGTTCAGCCCCTCGGGGCCGTAGGCGAACTCGACCATGTTCAGCTTGCCGAGCACGATCGCCCCCGCCTCGGCGAGCCGCCGCACCACGGTCGCGTCGGCCGCCGGCACCCGATCGGCGAAGATGCGCGAGCCGCCGGTGGTGCGGACGCCGGCGGTGTCATAGAGATCCTTGAGCGCGTAGGGCACGCCGTGCAGCGGTCCCACCGGCCGCCCTGCCACGACCGCGGCCTCGGCCGTCCGCGCCGCGTCCATCGCCGCGTCGGCACAGACCGTGATGAAGGATCGCAAGCCCTGGTCGAGCGCCGCGATCCGATCCAGGTGAGCGCGGACGACCTCGACGGGCGAGACCGCCTTGGTGGCGATCATGCGCGTCAGCTCGGTCATGGGAGCCCAGAAGAGATCCGCCACGTTATACCGTCCGATAGTGTGTCGTCGGCTCGGCGCCGCCGACGTCGACGGTCTCGAGCGTGCGCAGCATCCGGAGCGCCGCCTCGACCTGGGGCCGGATTTCTTCCAGCTCGGTGTCGCTCCAGGCAAAACCGGCCAGCTGAGCGCCGCGGCGGAGGGTGTCGAGATCGATGCGGTCGTTGGTCATGGCGGGGAGGATACCGGCTGTCCGGGGGGGCGAGCAAGCGGCTCGCGCTCGCCGCCGTGTCTTGGCATCCTGGGACTCGTGACCCGCCGCCGCCTCTGGCTCCTCCTGGCCCTGCTCATCGTCACCGTCGTCCTGCTGGCGACGGCGGCGGTCGTGCTGTTGCCGCGCTATGCGCGTCACGTCGCGATCTGGCAGCTTCGATCGTTCACGGGGCGGCCGGTCGCCATCCAGGCGCTCGACCTGAGCCTCGCCACCGGCGAGTTCAGCGTGCGCGGCCTGCGAGTGACCGACCGGGACGGCGGCCTGCTCGCCGAGCTCGACCGCCTGGAGGGTCGCTTCCACCGTCGCTCGCTGCTGCGGCTTCACCTCTGGATCGAGACCCTGACGCTCACCAACGGCCACGTCCGCGTCGTGCGCGTGGGGCCGGGCCGCTTCAACATCTCCGACCTCCTCGACCGCCCGGCCGGAAGCCGGCGCTTGCTCGACGTCTCGGTCGACCGCTTCACGATCGCCAGCGGCTGGGTGGCGCTCGAGGATCGCCTGCTGACGCCGGCCCGCACCTGGCGCTCCGACGACCTCCGGCTGGACGCGCGCGACGTCACGACGCTGGCGCCGCGGGGCACGGCGGTCGGATCGACGACGATCGCCGGCGCGCTGCTCACGGTCCGCGTCGAGGAGCTCCAGCTGGTACCCATCCACCTGCGCGCCAGCGTCAACCTTCGCGACCTCGACCTCCGGCTGCCGGCGCTCTATCTGCCCGGCGACGGCCCGCTCACCCTCGAGCGCGGCACGGTCGACGCGGGGTTCACCGTCGTCGTCGACGCGAAGGAAGGGACGACGCTGGATGCCGACGCGGTCATCGAGCGGCTCGCGCTCCGGCGGCGCGGCATTCCGGGCGACGCGCTGACGGCGCCCGAGCTGCGGCTCATGCTTCGTGAGCTGCGCCAGCGGCCCGGCGCGATCGCGCTCCGGTACGCGAGCGTGGGCGGCGACCTGACCGTCTTCGATCCCACCACCACGCCGCCGCGGCCGCTGACCTTCTCGGACCTCACGGTGACCGCCAGCGGGATCGAGCAGCCGGCGACGGGGCTGGCCCAGATCGCCATGCACGCCAACGTTCCGGGCGGCGGCGAGGTCGACATCGGCGGCACCGCGGATTTTACGCCGCGCCGCGCCGACCTGCGGGTGCGCGCACGTGGTATCGAGCTGGCCTCCCTCGCCCGCTACCTGCCGATGCAGGGCCGCCTGGCCGGCGTCGGCACCGCCGACGTACGCGTGGTCGCCCGCGACGGCAAGACGTTCGGGCTCACGGTGACCGGCGACGCGAGAGTCGACCGCCTGGCGCTGGGCGACGGCTCCCGCACGCTCGTCGGCGCCGCCCGCGTGGCGGCGACCGGGCTGGCCTACACCTGGCCCGCCCGCGGCGCCGTCGGTCAGCTCACGGTGACCCAGCCCGCGGCGACGATCGAGCGCGACGCGGCCGGCGCCATCGGCCTGTTCTCGCTCCTGCACCCGCCCCCGGAGCCGGCCGGGAGCGCCGCCACCGCGGCCCCGACGCCCAGCCCCCGGAGCGCGCCCGCCCCCGACATCCGGATCGCGCAGCTCAAGATCGACGACGGTCGCGCGACGCTCAGCGACGCGGCGAGCGCGAGCCGCGTGGAGGTCAAGGGCCTCGCCGTGAATGCGCGTAACGTGACCTGGCCCGGAAGCGGTACCGCCGATCTCGACTGGTCGGCGTCGGTCGCCGGCGCCGCGGTCTCGGCGCGCGGCACCGTGGACGCGGCCAAGCGCCGTGTCGAGATCGCGCTGGGGGTCAGCGGCGCCGACCTGGCCATCCTGCAACCCTGGCTGCCGCTCGCCGCCCGGGTGCGCGGCGCGCTGAGCCGGGCCGATCTGCGCGTGACCGCCAGCCACGACGGGACGCTGGCGCTCACGGTGGCCGGCGACGCCACGCTCGAGCGCCTGACGCTGTCGGCGGGCACGAAGACACCGGTGGCCGTTTCGCGCGTCACGGCCAAGGGGATCGGCTACACGTGGCCGGCAACTGTCCGGGTCGCCGACCTCACGCTCACCCAGCCGTCGGTCGCGGTCGAACGCGATGCCGCCGGAACGCTCAACCTCATGACCCTGGTGCGGCCGGCGACGGCGGATCGTCCCGGCGCCGCGACCACCGGCGAGGCCGCGCCACGTGCCGCCACCGACGTCACGATCACGCGGCTGCGCATGGACGACGGCCGCGCGGACGTCGCCGACGCGACGACCGGCGGCGCTACCCAGGTCACGCGCATCGCGCTCACCGCCGAGGACGTCAGCTGGCCCGCGAAGGGCGTGGCCCGCCTCCGCCTGACGGCGGACGCGGCCGGTGGGCAGGTCACGGCGCGCGGCACCGTGGACGGCGCTCAGAAGCGGAACGAGATCGCCGTGACTCTCCGGGGCGCGGATCTCGCCGCGCTGCAGCCCTGGCTGCCGATCGTCGGCCGCGTTCGCGGTGGCGCCGACGCCGACGTCACGGTCAGCGTAGAGTTGGCGCCGTTCACCCTGTCGCTGCGCGGCAGCCTCGGCCTCGCCAACCTCGCGTTCCTCGACGGCACGCGTCCCCTGCTGACGGTGGCGCGCGTCGACGCCGCCGGCATCGATCTGCAGTGGCCGGCGAGCCTGGCGATCGATCGGCTGCGCGTGGACACGCCGTGGGCCCAGGTCGAGCGCAACCTCCAGGGCGAGCTCTCGCTCCGTGCGCTCTTCGGCCGGCGTGGGGACCGCCCGGCGCCCGTGCTGTCGGAGCCGGTCGCCGCCGGCCCGGTGCCCGGCCTCGAGCTGAGTGTGCGGGAGGCGCTCTTCGACAACGGCGGGCTCAACATCGTCGACGACGCCGTCGAGCCGGCCGCACGCTTCGAGCTGCGCGGCTCGCGCCTGGAGGTGCGCAACCTCACCTGGCCGGCCCGTGGCGCCGCGGCCGTCCAGCTGAGCACGCCGATGCCCGGCAGCGGCACGCTCAAGGCGCGCGGAACGCTGAGCATCGAGCCCACACGCCTGCAGCTGGAGGCCGAGCTGGACCAGGTGGACCTGGCACCCGGACGCCCCTACCTGCCGTTCGAGGCGCGGCTCAACGGCAAGGTCACCGGCCGCGCGAAGATCAGCGGGACCTTCGCCGACACGACCACGCTCGTCATCGACGGCGACGCGGCCTTCGATCGCCTGGCCCTCGGCGACGCCGACCGCCGCCTGGCCACCGCGCAGCGCGCCGAGCTCACCGGGCTGCGCTACCAGTACCCCACGAGCGTGCGGATCAGGCAGGTGGCGCTGCACAAGCCGTGGGCGCTGATCGAGCGCAACACCGACGGCTCGCTGGAGCTGGCCTCGCTGCTCACCCGTCGGCGGCAGCCACCGCCGCCGGCGAGCGGGACCGGGACCGGCGCAGCCCCCGTCGCGACGCCCGCGCCGGCCTCGCGCGTCCGCGTGGCCATCAACAAGCTCTCGCTGGATGACGGTTTCCTGCGCTTCGTCGATCGCACGACCAATCCCGACTACGCCGAGGAGCTGTCGGGCATCCTCCTCACGGCGGAAGGACTCGGCACCAATCCCCGGCGGCACGGGAGCCTCGACCTGCGCGGCCGGCTCGCTTCCGGCAACGCGCTGACGGTCCGCGGGCAGGTCGGCGGACTCACGGGCCCGCCGTTCCTCGACCTCACCGTGGACGTGAAGGAGTTCCCGGTGCCGCGCCTCAACCCATATCTCGACCGGCTCTCGAGCTGGATCGCGCGCCAGGGCTCGCTGACGGCGTCGCTGCGCTACAAGCTCGCCGGCGACGATCTGGAGGCGAGTAACGACATCACGCTCAACGGCCTCGAGCTCGAGGAGGGCGGCCGCGGCAGCGAGGTGCAGCGGCGGGTCGGGCTGCCGCTGGGCCTGCTCGTCTCCCTGCTCAAGGACCGGCAGGGCACCATCCGTCTCAACATTCCCGTGCGCGGCCGCCTCTCGGCGCCCGAGTTCGAATACAGCGAGGCGATGTGGACCGCTGTCCGCAATCTCGCCGTCAAGCTCGTCTCCCTGCCGTTCAGCTGGGTGGGCCAGATGTTCTACACCGAGGACGCGCGGATCGACTCGGTCCAGGTCTTCCCGGTGCCGTTCGAGATCGCCCGGGCGGTGCCGACGTCGTTCGGCCGCGACCAGCTCCAGCGGCTGGCGACGTTTCTGAAGGAGCAGCCCGCCATCCGCTTGCGCCTGCGCCCGGTGACGACGGTGGCCGACGTCACCGCCCTGCGGCGCGAGGCGCTCAACGCCCGCCTGTCCGAGCCGGGCACCGACGCGGCCGCGCGCCGGCAGGCGGCGGTGGCGATCTACGCCGAGCTGTTTCCACGCCGGCGGCCTCCGGCCAGCGACGAGGCCTTGCTCGAGGAGCTCGTTCGCGAGACGCCGGCGCCGCCGCGGGCCCTTCGCACGCTGGCGACGGACCGCGCCGCGACGGTCCGCGACGGCCTGGTCGGGGGCGGCGTGGCGCCCGATCGCCTGGAGCTGGCGCAGTCGCGCGCCGCCGTCGAGAGCGAGGGCGACGGGCGCGTGGAATTCGAAATCGCCCGCTGACCCCGCTACAATGGCGCCGCATGGCGGTGCCGCTCACGATCCTGACCGACCCGCGTCGCCCCGAGGCGCGGCGCGAGCTGGCGATCCCGGCGGGCACGACCATCCTCGCGGCCGCCCACGCGGCCGGCGTCGACATCACCGCCACTTGCGGCGGCCGGGGCCGCTGCACGTCGTGCCGGGTGAAGTTCGTGGCCGGCGCGGTTCCCCCGCCCACCATCGGTGACGAGGTCCAGCTCGGCGACGCGCTGGTGCGGGAGGGCTATCGCCTGTCCTGCCAGTGCGCGCCGACCGAGGCGGTGACCGTCCAGGTGGCGCCGCCGCTGGAGGAGACGTCGTTCCAGATCCTCGGCGCCGGGACCGGCGTGGCCGGCCGGGTGACCGTCGCCGCCGGCGTCGACAAGCAGCTCGTGAAGGTCGCGCTGCCACGCGAGGAGCACCACCAGACCTCCGACGTCGAGCAGCTCGCGGCCGCCGTCGGCATGACGGCCGCCGACGTGCCCCCCGGGGTACTGGCCGCGCTGCCGCAGGCGTTGCGCGACGACCCCGACGGGGTGACGGTCACCACGTTCGCCGGGCGCATCCTCGCCGTCGAGCGCGGCGACACGACGTCGATGCGCTTCGGGCTGGCCATCGATGTCGGCACGACCACCGTGGTCACCACGCTGCTGGAGCTCACCTCCGGCGAGCAGCTCGCCTCGGTGTCGAGCCTCAACCCCCAGGCGGTCTTCGGCGGCGACCTCATGTCGCGCATCGCCTTCGCCCAGTTCAATCCCGGCAACCTGCGCAAGCTGCACACGCGGATCCTCGGCCTGCTCAACCAGCACGTGGCCGAGGTGTGCCGGGCCTCGGGCGTGCTGCCCCGGTGGATCTACAAGGTCGTCGTGGTCGGCAACACGTGCATGCACCACGTCCTGCTCGGCATCGACCCGTCCTACGTCGGTCTCGCGCCCTACGCGCCGGTGATGCGCCACGCGCTGACGCTCAGCGCGCGCGAGCTCTTCCTGAAGGTCGCGCCGGAGGCCCGGGTGTGCCTGCTGCCGCTCGTGGCCGGCTTCGTCGGCGCCGACGCGGTGGCGGTGGCGCTGGCCACGCGGATCTACGAGGGCGACGCCCTGCGCGTCGCCGTGGACATCGGCACCAACGGGGAGGTGCTGCTCGGCTCGGCCGCGCGGCTGTGGGCGTGCTCGGCGCCGGCCGGTCCCGCCTTCGAGGGCGGCCAGATCCGCCACGGCATGCGCGGCGCGCTGGGCGCCATCGACCGGGTGACGGTGGACGAGGAACTGCGCGTGCACACCATCGGCGAGACGGACGCGCTGGGCATCTGTGGCTCCGGCCTGCTCGACCTCGTGGCGGGGCTGCTCGGGGCCGGCGTCATCGACTGGACGGGGCTGATCCAGGTCGAGCAGCGTGAGGCGCTGCCGCCCCGCCTGCGCGACCGCGTGCTCATGCGCGGCGAGGAGCGCGTGGTGGTAGTGCTCCGGGCCGGCGAGGCCGGCGCCCCGCGCGAGATCGTGCTCACCCAGGACGACGTGCGGCAGCTCCAGCTGGCCAAGGGAGCGATCGCCTCCGGCATCGCGATGCTGCAACACGTGGCCGGCGTGCCCATCGAGCGCGTCGGCGAGCTGATGCTGGCGGGCGGCTTCGGCAACTACCTGTCGATCGACAGCGCCGTGCGCATCGGGCTGATCCCCGACCTGGGATCCGGTCGTATCCGGTACGTCGGCAACGCCGCCTCGCTGGGGGCCCAGCTCTGCCTGCTCTCGGAGCCCGAGCGCGCCCGGGCCGACGAGCTCGCCCGCCGCATCGAGCACGTCTCGCTGGCCGCGCATGCCGACTTCGAGCAGATCTTCGTCGATTGCATGAACTTCCCGCGCCCGTGAGTGCGGCCGTGGCCCGGGACACCATCGCCCCCGCCATCGTCGGGGCCGAGGTGGGCCCGATCGCGCACGAGATCCACGCTCGCTGGCTCATGGCGTACGCGGCGGCGCTGGGCGAGCGCGACCCTCGCTACTTCGACACGCTCGCCCCCCATGGGCCGCTCGCTCACCCGCTGTTCTCCGTCTGCTACGAATGGCCCGTCGCCGTGGCGATCCGTGACGCCACCATCGCCGCCGAGCTCCAACCGCGCAGCGTCCACGCCACGCACGACCTCGTGATCCACCGCGCCCCGCGCGCCGGCGACCGCCTGCGGACCGTCGCTCGCGTGACGGATGTCCGCGACCGCCGCTCGGGAACGCTGATCGTCACGCACTTTGTGACCACCGACACCGCCGGCGACCCCGTGACGACAACCGACTACGGCTCCGTATACCGAGGCGTGTCGATGACGGGCGTGTCGCCGCGGGACGTCGACGAGCCCTCACCTCGCGCCCAGGCGGCGGGGGGCCCGGAGGCTCCCAGCGCGAATGCTGTACAGAGCGAAGGAGCCTCCGGGCCCCCCGCCGCCGTGATCGACTGGCGAGAGGTCGTCGACGTCCCCGCCACGCTCGCGCTCGTGTACACGGAGTGCGCGCGGATCTGGAACCCGATCCACACCGACGTCGCCGTCGCCCGAGCCGCGGGCCTGCCAGCGCCGATCCTGCACGGCACCGCCACTCTCGCCCTGGCCGTTTCGCGCACGCTGGCCCACGACCGGCGTGGCGACCCGTCGGCCGTGGCCGAGGTCTCGGCCAGGTTCACGGGCATGGTGGCGATGCCATCCACGCTGACCGTCCGGGGCCGTGACCGACAGGACGACGGGATCGGCTTCGACGTGGTGAACGAAGCGGGCGCCCCCGTTCTCACCGCCGGCCGCATCCGGTTTCGACCCACGCGCTAAGACGATCCGCCCCGTGGTCCAGGTGCGTGTTCCAGAGCTGGCGCGCAAGCGCGAGCCGATCGGGCTGTAGTCCCCCCTGGCCCAACCCGTCGAAGTGCGGCTCACCCGAGCACGTGAACCGCGCCTGCGTCTGCCCGTTCTCGAACCGCAGCGTCGGGCCGTCACGCTCGACCCGAACCTCACCGCCGGCCCGGTCGCCCAATCCACGCTCCTCGCCGGGCGTGTGCAGTGTGACCGCTCACGTGCTGTCCCAGGCGCGAGGGTCGCGGTAAGGTATGGCGCGATGGAAGGACTCAAGGAGTGACTGATCCCATGCGACAGATGAGCCGGCGCGAGCGGCTACAGGCCGCCATCAACCGTCAACCGGTCGACCGGGTGCCCTACGCGGTCTGGCGGCACTTTCCAGCCGTGGATCGCTCCTCGGCCGGCCTGGCCCAGGCGACGCTGCGCTTCCACGATCACTACGGCTCCGACTTCCTGAAGATCACGCCCCACGGCGGCTACGCCGTGGAGGCCTGGGGCTGCGTGGAAGCCGAGGAGGTGCTGCCCGACGGTCACCGCGCGTGCGCGTCGTGCGCGGTGAAGACGGCCGAGGACTGGAAGCGCATCCGTCCGCTCGACCCCATGAGCGCGGAGGGCTACGGCCAGCAGATCGAGACGATCATCCGCCTGGGGTTCGACCGCCGGATCGGCGACGCGCCGGTGCTGCCGACGCTGTTCTCGCCGCTGTCGCTCGCCCACAAGCTCTCGGGCGGTCGCCTGGCCACCGACCTGCGCGAGCACCCCGACCTCGTCCGCGGCGCGCTGGAGGCGATCGCCGAGACGCTGATCCGCTTCGCCGACGCCGCGCTCACCGAGGGGGTGTCCGGCATCTTCTACTCCATCCAGGCCGCCAGCCGGAGCGCTCACGCCGAGGAGATCTACGCGGAGTTCGGGGAGCCCCACGACCGGAAGATCCTCGAGTCGGTCGCCGGGCGGTCGATCCTGACGATCATCCACTGCCACGGTGATGCGCTGATGTTCGAGCGGCTGGCCCGGCTGCCCGGCCACGCCTGGAACTGGGACGACCGGCGCACCGCCCCCGCGCTGGGCGAGGGCCAGAAGCAGGTCCCGGGCGCGGTGATCGGCGGGCTGGACCAGTGGGCGACCCTGCGCGACGGCACGCCCGAGGCCGCGGTGGCTCAGGCCAGGGACGCGGTGGAGCAGACGGGAGGAACCGGCGTCATCGTAGGCCCGGGCTGCGTGCTGACCATGAATACGCCCGACGACAACGTCGCCGCCGTCGTGCGCGCGCTCGGCGGCCCGCTCAAGCCCGTGCCCGGGATCAAGACCCAGCCGTCAGGCTAGGCCGCGCGGCGGTCGGGGTCGAGCTTACTTCGCCACGTTGAACCGGAAATGACAGATCTCGCCGTCCAGGACGACGTAGTCCTTCCCCTCCAACCGTAGCTGGCCCTTCGCGCGGAGGTCGGCGAACGAGCCCTCGGCGGAGATCAGCTCGTCGTAGCCGTTGACCTCGGCGCGGATGAAGCCGCGCGCGATATCGGAGTGCACGGCGCCGGCCGCGTCCTGGGCCCGCGTCCCGGCCGGAATCGGCCACGCTCGAACCTCATCCTCGCCAGTAGTGAAGAAAGAAATGAGCCCAAGAAGCGCAAAGCACTCTCGCAAAACACGATTAATCGCGGGCTCGGCCAGGCCGAGGTCCGCCAGGAACGCCTGCTGCTCCTCGCCCTCCAGCCGGGCGATCTCCGCCTCGATCACCGCCGACACCCAGCCCACGCGGCTGTGCGGCCGTCCGGCCACCTCGCCGAGGCCATACCGCTCGGCCACGCGCCGGCCCTCGACGATCGCCGACTCCTCGACGTTGACCAGGTGCAGGATGGGCTTGTGCGACAGGAAGGTGAAGCCGCGGACGAGCCGCGCCTCGTCGACGGTCAGGCTCACCGCCCGAAGTGGCGTCTCCGCCTCGAGCGCGAGCTTGAGCCGGCCGAGCAGCTCGTGCTCGCGGACCTCGGCCTCCTTGCGCTGCTTCTTGATCGAGGCCTCCAGCCGCTCGAGCCGGCGCTCGACGACCTCGAGATCGGCCAGCACCAGCTCCAGCTCGAGGTCGAGGACGTCGCGCTTGGGATCGGCTGCCCCGCGCGCGTCGTCCGGGAAGCCGCGCACGACGTGGAGCAGCGCGTCGGCGTTGCGGAACTCCTTGGCCTCCAGCGCGCCCCGCTCGCCCTTCTCGATCCCGGCGAGGTCCACCACCTCGAACGTCGCGTACGTCGTCTTCTTCGGCTTGAACAGCGCACTGAGACGGTCCACGCGTGGATCGGGCACCCGCGCGATGCCGGTGTGCAGCTCGGCGCGCCCGGCGTCGTAGCGCGAGGTAGCCACGCTGGAGCCGGTGAGGAGATTGAACAGCGTCGTCTTGCCGCTCTTGGGGAGTCCTACCAGGCCGATCTTCATGGGATCGATTATAGTGGACGCCGATCCATGGCTCTCCAGTCCACGCCGGACCGCGCGCGGCCCTGAGCCATCCGGCCCGCAACGTCGACGCGCCGGGTGCGGCGCTCGCGCTGGCCGCTCAGCGTCCAGCTCCTCGTCGCCTGCCTCGCGGTGGCCGCCGGTATCGGCCTCAGCAGCCGGTAGCGCCGCGGCGGCGCTCGCGGCAGATCGGTATAATCGGGGCCATGCCCACCCAACCGTCGAAGCGGCTCGAGGCGGTGGCGAATCCGCACGCGGATCGCGACTACGAGATCACGATGGCGGTGCCGGAGTTCACCTGCCTGTGCCCGATCACGGGCCAGCCGGACTTCGCGATCATCCGCATCCGCTACGGGCCGGATCAGCACCTCGTCGAGCTGAAGTCGCTCAAGCTGTACCTGTGGTCGTACCGGCAGGAAGGCGCCTTCCACGAGGACGTCACCAACCGCATCCTGGACGACCTCGTCGCCGCCATCCGTCCCCGCTGGGCCGAGGT
>JBGPZN010000314.1:0-4402 GCA_041493815.1 Methylomirabilia bacterium | reverse complement strand
GTGGGGCAGCCGGTTCGTGGACGCGGGCAACAGCGGCCACCTCAACGCCGACGCCGGCTTCGGTCCGTGGCCGCTGGGCGAGACGCTGCTGGCCGAGCTGGTGCGCTGACGCCTCAGGGCGCGGCGGCGAGCAGGCGGCGGTCGGAGTCGTAGCGCAGCCGGGACTGGGCGTCCACCCGATCCGTCCACAGGACCTCGTCCACCTCGTGGTCGTGCTCGCCCACCTTCTCGATCGGTCGCATCAGGTACCAGCGCACCGTCTTGCGAATACGCCGGCCCCCGCGCTGAAACCAGTACGTCACCGCCGTCAGCTCGCGCACGAGCTCGCAGCGGTACCCGGTCTCCTCCCGCACCTCGCGCAGGGCCGCGTCCGCGCTCGACTCCCCCGGGTTGAGCGCGCCCTTCGGCAGCGTCCACACCGGCTGGTTGCGCAGGTCGCGGGCCCGGATGAGCAGGACGCGCCCGTCCTCGTCGAAGACCAGCCCTCCCGCGGAGAACTCCAGTCGTGGGCTCGCCTGACGATCCGCCATGCGTCCCATCATACCTGCCCCCCCGAAGGGGTCGAGGCGGGCCGGACATTCTTTTGCTATCGTGCCGCCCAGTGCCGACGACGACGGACCTGCTCGCGCACTTCCCCGCCGGCGCCACGCCGCGCCCGGAGCAGGCGCGGTTGCTCGCGGCCCTGGCCGACGCGCTGGCCGAGATCGAGGACGATCCGCGGGCGCCCCGCGTGCTGTTGATCGAGGCGCCGCCCGGGGTCGGCAAGAGCCACGTCGCCATGACGCTGGCCCGCTGGAGCGGCGACGCCTATCTGCTGACGTCGCAGAAGCTGCTCCAGGACCAGTACGAGCGCGAGTTCGGCGCCGACCTGGCCCTGGTGAAGGGCCGTGACAACTACCTCTGCGAGCGCTATCACGGCGCCCCGGTGCCCACCTCGCGCGGCATGTGCCGGCGCCCGCGCGGCCCCGCCTGCGGCTGCCCCTACGTGCGGGCGAAGCAGACGGCGCTGAACGCGCCGATCTTCTGCACCAACACCGCGTACTTCGCCACGCTCCGCCACTGGCACGCCGAGCAGCTCCGCCGCCGCCGCCTGCTGATCGTCGACGAGGCGCACAACCTCGAGAGCCAGCTCGTCGGCGTCTTCACCGTCCGCTTCTCGGTCGAGGAGATGCGCGAGCGGTTCGGCGGTCCGCTGCCGCGGCTGCCCCTGGCCGACGACTATCGTCCCCTGCTGTCCAGCCACGTCGAGCGCCTGGAGGCGCAACGCGTGCAGATCGACCGGCAGCTGGAGACGTTGCGCCCGCCCGAGCTACCGGCCGAGCTTTTTCTGGAGATGCCCCCCACGCGCGAGGAGCAGCTCCTGCTGGAGCAGCGCGAGCAGCTCGAGAGCGCGCTGGCGCGGGTGACGTTCTTCCTCGACGCCGGCGACCGTGAGTGGATCGTGCGCTATCCGGACCACGCGGCCGCCGAGCTGGCGCTGGTGCCGCTGACCGTCGGCTCCATGGCGCACGAGCTGATGGCCGAGTGCGCGGAGATCACCGTGCTGTCCTCCGCGTACCTGGGCCACCGCGCCGTGCTGGCGGAGTGCTTCGGGCTGGAGGAGAGCGACGTGCGCGTGTTCACGACCGGCTCGCCGTTCTCGCTGGAGCAGCGGCCGATCGTCTATCGTCCGGTCGGCGCGTTCTCCCACGCGACACGAGCCCGGCTGGAGCCCGCGCTGTTCGCGGAGGTGGCGACGATCCTCGCGGCGCATCCCGCCGACAAGGGGCTCATCCACGTCGCCTCCTACGAGGCGGGGCGCCGACTCGTCCACGATCTGGGAGTCCGGGCGCCGCGCGAGTCGCGCCGACTGCTGTGGGTCGACTCGGCCGGGGGCAAGGCCGGCGCGCTTCAGCTTCATCGCGCCTCCGCGCTGCCGACGGTGCTGGTGTCGCCGTCGCTACGGGAGGGCGTGGACCTGCCGGACGACTTCCTGCGCTTTCAGGTGCTGACGAAGCTGCCGTATCCGGATCTCGGCGATCCGTGGACGGCCGCGCGGCGGGAGCGCGATCCGCGCTGGTATGCGATCGAGACCGCCAAGGCGCTGCTGCAGGCGTACGGGCGATCGTGCCGGCACGCGGAGGATCACGGCGTGACGTATGTGCTCGACGCGCAGTTCGCGCGGTACCTGCAGCGCTATCGCGTGCTGCTGCCGGAATGGTTTCTCGATGCGGCCGGGCCGGCCCTGCGAGCCGGGAACGCCGAACTCGCCGACGACTAGGCGGGGGACGTCCACCCCCCGCCCGGCAGCTATCTCCCCGCGCCGCGCGCGGCCCCGGCCGCCGACCGACCCGCGATGCGACCGAACACCGAGCCGGCCATGAGCCCGGCGCCGCCCGGGTAGTTGTTGTAGAAGAGGCCCCCGACCAGCTCGCCGGCGGCGTAGAGCCCACCGATCGGCTGGCCTTCCATGGCAAGAACGCGCCCCTGGGGCGTGATGTGCAACCCGCCGAACGTGAAGGTGATGCCGGTCGTCACCGCGAAGCCGACGTACGGCGGCGTATCGAGCGGCTGCGCCCAGTTGGACTTCGGTGGCGTGATGCCGCGCGTCCCCTTGCCGTCCTTGACGGCGGGATTGAACGCCCCCGGCTGCACGGCCGCGTTGAACTCGCGCATCGTGCGCACGAAGCCCTCGACGTCGATCTCGAGCTTGCGAGCGAGCTCCTCGAAGGTGGTGGCCTCCGCCTTGGTCACCTCCCGGATGCGGTACTCCTCCCGGCAGAGGCCAATCGTCTTCTGGTCGAAGATCTGGAACGCCGCGCGGCGCGGCTGCTTGATGACCTCGCGGCCGTACTTGACGTACGTGTAGTTGCGCATGTCGGCGCCCTCGTCCACGAAGCGCCGGCCCTCGGCGTTGACGATGACGCCGAGCGGGTAGGAGTGCTTCTGGAAGTTGTCGCCGACCTTGCGGTCGCCGTGCCAGGGGGCGTTGTAGTCCCATTGCACCGCGTGGCAGCCGCTCCAGTGGCCCCACGGCTGGGCGCCGATGTCGAGCGCCATGCGGATGCCGTCGCCCGTGTTGTAGGGCGTGCCGCGCACCCGCGCGAGGTCCCAGTTGGGCCCCAGGTACCGCGTGCGCATCTCGATGTTGGCCTCGAAGCCGCCGGAGGCGAGCACCACCGCCCGAGCCGCGATCGACTCGGTCGCGCCGTCGGGGGTGCGGATCTCGACGCCGGTGACGGTGCCGCGCGCGTCGGTGAGCAGGCGATACGCCTTCGCCTCGAAGCGCACGTCGACGCCGACCTTCTTCGCCGACTCGTACTCCATGTCGATGAGGCCGGGGCCGCCGCCCACCGCCTCCAGCACGAGGTTGCCGAAGAACGTGAACTTGCCGGCGACCTTGTAGGCCTGGCGGCCGAACATCGGGATCCAGCGGATACCCTGACCCTTCATCCAGCGCATCGTCGGTTGCGACTCGCGCACGAGCGCGAGCGCGAGGTCAGGGTCGGCGAGGTCCTCGGTCACGCGCATCAGGTCGTCGTAGTAGCCGTCCTCGGTGTAGAGCGGCACGTCCATCGACGCCTTTTCCTCATCGGAGAGGTCGCCGACGAGCTCGCACACCTCGTCGAAGCTCTTGAACGCGAAGCGGAAGCCGCCGGCGGTGAAGAAGCCGTTGCCGCCGCGCCAGGCCTCCGGCGCCTTCTCCAGCACCAGCACGCGCGCGCCGGCCTCGCGGGCCGAGAGCGCCGCGCACATCGCGGCGTTGCCGCCGCCCACCACCACCACGTCGTAGGACGTTGCCACGAGGAGCGCCTCCTGAACGGACGATGATCGTGCGCGTACGTTAGGTCGAGGGCCGCGGGGTGTCAAGCGCACCCACCCGCGCGCGACGCAGCATCTCGATCAGCACCTCGCGGCTCTGGCCCGCGGTGGTCACCTCGCGCGGAAACGCGATGCGCACGCTCGACAGGCGCTCGCCCTGACGCAGGCGCAGCTTGAAGCCGAGCCGGTCGACGGTCACCATGCTCGCCTCGTCGGCGGCCTCGCCGGCAAAGTGCCGCGCGTACGCGATGAGCGCGTCGGCGTGGTCGCGATTCATGTGCTCGACGATGCCGGGCCCCGCGTCGGCCAGCGGGTCGGGCCCGGCGGCCGCGTAGTCGGCGGCCGTCACCCAGTCCATCGACGCGAACCCCCCGACGAAGTACACGTCGACGACCTCCAGCCGCCAGAACGCGAAGTCGTCGAAGTCCACCCAGTAGCCGGCGCGCGGGTGGCGCCCCAGGTACGCGGTCCGCGCCTCGCCCACCTCCGCGCCGCCGAGCCGGCGAGCCTCGCCCATGAGCGTGAGGCGCCCCGCCGCCAGCGGATCACCGCTCCAGTCCGGCTGGGTCACCAGCAGGCTGGCGCGCGCGTCGGCCTCGAG
>JBGPZN010000494.1:0-2848 GCA_041493815.1 Methylomirabilia bacterium | reverse complement strand
CTCGTCTACCCCTCGCTGGCGCTGCTGCTGACGTTCATCGCCATCACCGTCTATCGCTTCTTCACCGAGGAGCGGCAGCGGCAGTACACGCGGCGGGCGTTCCAGCAGTACGTGAGCCCCGAGGTGGTCGAGCAGATCATGCAGAATCCCCAGGCGCTGCAGTTCGGCGGCGAGCTGCGCAACCTGACCGTGCTGTTCTCCGACATCCGGGACTTCACGACCTTCACCGAGAAGAACGACCCGCAGCTCGTCGTGCAGATGCTGCGCGAGTACCTGACCGAGATGACCCGCATCGTGATCGAGGAGGGCGGCACGCTCGACAAGTACATCGGCGACGCCGTGATGGCGGAGTTCGGCGCGCCGATCGCCTACCCCGACCACGCGCTGCGTGGCTGCCGGGCCGCCCTGCGCATGGCCGCCGAGGTGGAGCGGCTGACCGCGAAGTGGACGGCCGAGGGCAAGGAGCCGTTCCGCATCGGCCTCGGCGTGAACACCGGCAACATGGTCGTGGGCAACCTCGGCTCCGAGCAGCTCTTCGACTACACGGTCATCGGCGACGAGGTCAACCTGGGGGCGCGGCTGGAGTCGCTGAACAAGGACTACCAGACCGACAAGCACATCATCATCAGCGAGGGCACGTGCGAGGCCGCCGGCACGGCGATCGAGGTCCGGCAGCTCGGCGAGGTGAAGGTGAAGGGCAAGACCCGCCCGGTGGTCGTCTACGAGCTGCTGGGCCTCGCTCCGGCGTCAGCCCCGGGCGTTCCCGCCTAGTCGCAGGGCGGCGACGCGCACACAGGGGGCCGCCCCCTCGCGGATCCGCCAATGTTGGGGGGTTCGCACACCGTTGACCCGCTCTGCCGATCGCAGGGTGGCGGCGGCGCCGGCGGCTGGGGCTTGTTCTTCACGTCTTGCCCGCACCCGTTGCAGCCGCCGGTGTTCCCTCCCGGCAGCGGATTGCTGATCGTCTGGATCGGGTTGCTCGGCCCCGGCGTGCCGATGACGGGGCTCACGAGGTTCTGCGTCTGCTCCGCGGTCGGCAGCACCACGCTGATCGTGATGAGGTCGGTGGCGCCCAGGGTCGCCTGGTTCTGGGCCGTCTGCAGCGCCGCCTGCACGGAGGCCGGCAGGTTCGTCACCGGCGTCGGCGCCCCCGGCGGCTGGTTGCCCACCTGCCGCACGAAGTTGCCGGCCGTGATCGTGACCGCCTGGCCGTTGCGGTTCACGAAGGTCACCCGGGCCGACGACGCGGGCTGCCCCGGCGACGGGAACACGAACGTCAGCGTCTCCTGGGTGGCCGGATTGTACGCGGTGATCAGGATCGTGCCCCTCACCGCCGCCACGCCGTTTGGCGTGGAGATGTTGAAATTCGACTGGCGCGCCCGCACCAGCGACACCGCCGCCTGCGAGACCTGCGCCCGTACCTTGCCGGCCACGACGTGGAACGTGGCGTCGCGGTCACGACTGGCGGTGTCGTAGTCGAGCTTCGTCACGGCGAAGCGCGTGTTCTCGGCGATCAGGATCGTGCTGCCGTCCGGCAGCGTCAGGTCCGCCGCGCTGGCTGCCATCGCCCGGATCTGGTCGCCCTCGACGAGTCGTGCGCCGACCGTGCCCGCCGTCCAGGTGGTCTGCCCCTTGGGGAGGACTTCGACACGGCCGTTGGCCCGGATGATCTCGGCGCTGGCCGGCCGCATCTGGGCGTCGGCGGAGCCCCAGGCCGCGAGCACCAGCGACGCGACGATTCCGACGATGAGACTACGGGGCCTCAGCATCTGCATGACTACGTGCGCTCGAACTTAGCACGAACGCTCGCGCCGACGATAGCGCGCCGTGCGCCCGCCGGGCGCGCGACCGGCGATCGGTGCCGCTGGGCCCGCACCAATCCTCACCGAACTCCCCGGGGCCGGTCGGCGCCGGTCAGTGGTGACAGGCGATGCAGTCGAGCGGCGCCTGCGTGCCGCGGGTGGCGTTCTGGCTGCGATGGCAGTCGACGCACCAGCCCATGCTCAGCGGTGGCGGCGCCGGCTTGAGCCCGACCAGGTGGGCGAGGTCGTTGAGCAGGCGCGGTCCCGTGCGGGCGCCCACCACGCGCATCTGCTCGATCGGGCCGTGGCAGCTCTGGCACGTGACGCCGGCCCGCACGTGCGGCTTGTGGGGGAAGTGCGTGAACTCCGGCACCTTGAAGACGCGCACCCACGGGATCGCCGCGCCGCGCGCGGCGAACTGCCCGATCTTGGCGATCTCGGGATTGTCCTGGGCGCCGATCACCTTGTGGCAGCCCAGACAGCGCTCCACCGACGGCAGGCCCGCGTACTCCGAGCGCCGGGCGTCGGAATGGCAGTACTGGCAGTCGATCTGGAACGAGCCCGCGTGGATCAGGTGGCTGAAGAGGATCGGCTGGCGCGGCGCCCCCGGCACCTCCACCAGCGCCCGCGCCGCCTGCGGCCGAAACGCCGGCGTGGCCAGCGAGCGCAGGTAGGTCGTGATGTCTCGCGCTTGCGCTTCGCCCAGGTACGCGCCGAAGGGCGGCATCCCGGGCGACAGCCCCTCGGCGGGGCCGCCGCGCAGGACGATGTTGACGATGAAGGCGTCCGGCAGGGCGTTCATGAGCCGTCCGTCAGCGAGGTCGGAGGGCTTGGTCGCGAAGCCCGCGGCCGAGGGACCATCCCCGCGGCCCCCGTCGCCGTGGCAGACCGCGCAGTGGGTGACGTAGAGCTGCCGGCCGGCGATGATCTCGCGCGAGGGGGGCGCCGTGACGGCGCCGGCGCGCGACCAGAGCGCGGAGGCGAGAGCGATCAGGACGATCAGGCCGGCGGCGGCTCCGCCGGCCCACATCCGCCGGCTCAACGCG
>JBGPZN010000241.1:0-5558 GCA_041493815.1 Methylomirabilia bacterium | reverse complement strand
GTGGCGAGCGTCTCGACGACGGGCCCGTGCCCCACGAGGACGAGCGACGGAGTCGGCAGGTAGGGCTCCACGTAGATCTCCAGCGTGCCGCCGCTGTGGCACGTCATCGCGTAGTCCAGGATGCCCTCGGCACGGCCGGGGTCGCGCCCGCCCTCGCCGTAGAGGCCGACGAGCCGCGCGCGGCCGTCGCGCAGCGCGCTGAGGGCCTCGCGCAGCACGACCGGCTCGGCGCAGGCGCCGCCCACCCAGCCCTCGACGGTGCCGTCGGCATGGATGAGCGCCTTGGCGCCGGGCTTGGCCGAGGTCGGGGCCTCGCAGCGTACGACCGTGGCCAGCACGAACGGTTCGCCCCGGCGCTGCAGCTCGGCGGCGCGCTCCAGCAGGGGATCAGCCACTCAGACCATCACCCGGTGACACCGTGCTCGCGCAGGAGCTTCCACACCTTGGCCGGCGTGATCGGGATGTCGACGTGGCGCACGCCGAGATGCCAGAGCGCGTCGACGACGGCGTTGGCGATCGCGGCGGGCGCGCCGACGGTCGCCGACTCGCCGACGCCCTTGGCGCCGAGCGGGTGGTGGGGCGAGGGCGTGACCGTGTGGCCCGTCTCCCACTTCGGCGTCTCGACGGCGGTCGGCACCAGGTAGTCGATGAAGCTGCCGCCCTGCACGTTGCCGTGCTCGTCGTAGGAGATCTCCTCGAAGAGCGCGGGCGCCAGCCCCATCGTCAGGCCGCCGTGGACCTGGCCCTGGACGATCATGGGGTTGATGATGTTGCCGCAGTCGTCGATGGCGACGAACCGGCGGACCTTCACCTCGCCGGTGCCGCTGTCGAGGTCGACGACGCAGATGTAGCTGCCGAACGGGTAGGTGAGGTTCGGCGGATCGTAGTAGCTCACCGCCTCCAGCCCGGCCTCCATGCCTTGCGGATGGTTGGTGTAGGCGGCGAAGGCGATGTCCTGGATCGTCTTGGACTTGCCGGGCGCGCCCTTCACCGAAAACTTCCCCGGCTCCCACTCGAGGTCGTCCTCGGCCACCTCCAGCAGGTGCGCGGCGATCTTGCGAGCCTTGTCCCGGATCTTGCGCGCCGCCATGGCGGCGGCGGCGCCGGCCACCGGCGTGGACCGGCTGGCGTAAGTGCCGAGCCCGTAGGGCGCGGTGTCGGTGTCGCCTTCCTCGATCTGGATGTCCTTGGCCGGGATGCCGAGTTCCTCGGCCAGGATCTGGGCGTAGGTCGTCTCGTGGCCCTGGCCCTGCGACTTCGTCCCGAAGCGGGCGATGGCCTTGCCGGTCGGATGGATCCGCATCTCGCAGGAGTCGAACATCTTCAGCCCGAGGATGTCGAAGTGCTTGGACGGGCCGGCGCCGACGATCTCGGTGAAGCTGGAGATGCCGATGCCCATCAGCACGCCGCGCGTGCGCTTCTCGACCTGCTCGCGCCTCAGGTCGGCGTAGCCGATCATGTCCATCGCCTTGCGGAGCGCGCCCGCGTAGTTGCCGCTGTCGTACTCCCAGCCGAGCGCCGACTTGTACGGAAACTGCTCCGGCTTGATGAAGTTCTTCATCCGGAGCTCGGCGGGATCCATGTTGAGCTGGTGCGCCATCAGATCGGTCATGCGCTCGATCGTGTGCACGGCCTCGGTCACGCGGAACGAGCAGCGATACGCGATCCCGCCGGGCGGCTTGTTGGTGTAGACGCCGTCCACCTCCACGTGGGCGGCCTTGAGGTCGTAGGAGCCGGTGCAGACGTGGAAGAGCCCGGCGGGAAACTTCGAGGGGTTGGCGGCGGCGTCGGCGTAGCCGTGGTCGGCCAGCGTCTTGATGCGCAGCGCGATGAGGGTGCCGTCCTTCTTGGCCGCCAGCTCGGCGGTGATGTGGTAGTCGCGCGCGAACGAGTCGGCCTGGAGGTTCTCCATCCGGTCCTCGATCCACTTCACCGGCTTGCCGGTGAGGACGGAGGCGGCGACCGCGATGACGTAACCGGGATAGACCGGCACCTTGCCGCCGAAGCCACCGCCGATGTCCGGCGAGATGATGCGGATCTTGTGCTCCTCCAGCCCGACGTGCCCCGCCACCAGCGCGAACACCGTGCGGATCGCGTGCGGTGCCTGCGTGGTCATCCAGACCGTGAGCTTGCCGTCGACCTTGTCGAAGTGGGCGATGCACCCGCACGTCTCGATCGAGGCCACGTGGATGCGCGGGAGGTAGATGTCCTGCTTGACCGTGACGTCGGCCTCGGCGATGGCGCGGTCGGTCGCGGCCCGATCGCCCCACTCCCAGTGCCAGATGTGGTTGTCCTTCTTGTCCTTCTTGTCGGTGCGCAGCACGGGGGCGCCGGGCAGCAGGGCCTTGTGCGGATCGACGACGACCGGGAGCGGGTCGTACTCGACCTCCACCACGGCGGCGCCGTCGGCGGCGGCGTAGCGGCTCGTCGCCAGCACCGCCGCCACTTCCTGCGCCTGGTACATGACCTTTTCCACCGGCAGCACCATCTGCGTGTCCGACATGAGCGTCGGCATCCAGTGCAGGTTGTACTTGGCCAGGTCCTGGCCGGTGATCACGGCGAGCACGCCGGGAGTGGCCAGCGCCTTCGCGGAATCGATCTTGACGATCTTGGCGTGCGCGTGGGGGCTGCGCACGATGTCGAGGTACAGCATGCCGGGAAGCTGTACGTCGTCCACGTAGGTGCCCTTGCCACGGATGAAGCGCGGGTCTTCCTTGCGCTTGATCGAGTGGCCCATGCCTCCGACTTCGGGCGACGTCCGCAGCGCCATCACGCGCCTCCTTGCAGCTTGACCGCCGCGTGCTGGACGGCCTTGACGATGTTGACGTAGCCGGTGCACCGGCACAGGTTGCCGGAGATCGCCCTGCGGATGTCGTCCTCGCTCGGCTTCGTGTTCTTCTGGAGGAACGCGTAGCCCGTCATGAGCATGCCCGGCGTGCAGTAGCCGCACTGCAGGCCGTGCTCGCTCATGAACGACTCCTGCAGCGGGTGCAGCTTGCCGTCCTGCTCCAGCCCCTCGACCGTCATGAGCTGCCGGCCGTTGGCCTGCACGGCGAACACGGTGCACGACTTCACCGGACGGCCGTCCATCAGCACGGTGCAGGCGCCGCAGTGGGTCGTGTCGCACCCGATGTGGGTGCCGGTCAGGCGCAGGTTCTCGCGGAGCAGGTGGACGAGCAGCAGACGCGGCTCGACGTCGGCTTCGTGCTTCTCACCGTTGATGGAGAGCTGGACGCGCATCGTCCTCATCCCTTTCGTTGGCTCGCCTCGCCCTTGGCTGCGGCTCGCACTACCGTCCTTCGGCGCGCGCCAGCGCGCGGCGCACCGCGCGGCCGGTCAACACCCGCACCATGTCGCGCTTGTACGCGACCGAGCCGCGCAGATCCTCGCTCGGCTCCGACGCCTCGGCCGCGAGCTTGGCCGCCTGGACGATCGCGGCGTCGTCCGGCCGCTTGCCCCTCAGCGCGGCCTCGGCCGCCGTGGCCTTGATCGGCGTGAGGCCCACGTTGGTCAGGCCGATCCCGATCTGCTCGCAGGTGCCGCCGGGCGCCAGCGTGAGCTGGACCGCCACGGCGGCGGTGGCGAAGTCGCCGACCTTGCGCTCCAGCTTGACGTAGGCGCCGCCGCTGCGGGCGGCGGGGACGGGCACGCGGACCTCCACGAGGATCTCGTCGTGCCTGAGCGCCGTCGCGAACGGGCCTGTGAAGAACGACGCGATCGCGATCGTCCGCTCGCCCCGGGGCCCCGTCGCCACGATCTCGGCACCGAGGGCCAGCATGGTGGCCGGATGGTCGTTGGCGGGATCGGCGTGGGCGAGGTTGCCGCCGACCGTGGCCAGGTTGCGCACGATGGGGTCGGCGATGACCTTCGTGGTCTCGTAGAGCAGCGGATACCGGGTGCGGATCAGCTCGGACTCCTCGAGGTCCGCCTCCCGCGCGAGGGCGCCGATCCGGAGGAAGCCGTCGGCCTCGCGGATGCCGGCCAGGCCGGAGATGCCGTTGATGTCGACGACGTGGGGCGGGCTGGCCAGCCGCAGCTTCATGAGCGGGATGAGGCTCTGGCCACCCGACAGCACCTTGGCGTCCTCGCCCAGCTTCGCGAGCAGCGCCGTCGCTTCGCCGATCGAGGTGGGGGCGTGATACTCGAACGCGGCCGGGATCATCGTTGGTTCCCTCCCGTGGTGGGCGCACCGTACGAGCCTCCGCCGATCATGTCAAGCCGGGCGTGGGCTATCATCGGCGGCGTGGGCTCCTTCGTCAGGCTGCTCGGCCAGCGCGTGGGCTTCGGCCTGGGCGTGCTCGTGCTGTGGGAATTCGCCGCCGGCCGAGCGGTGGAGCCGGCCTACCGCGACGTCGCGCGCGTCATGGGCGCCAGCGAGCGCCAGATCTTCCTCAAGGTCTTGCTGCCGGCCGCCTCCCCGTGATCGTCGCCGCCCTGAAGGTCGGCGTCCCGTTCTCGCTCATCGGCGCCATCATCGGCGAGTTCATGGCCGCCTCGCGCGGCCTCGGCTACATGATCCAGCTCTACACGAATCAGTTCGACACGACCGGCGCGGTCAGCGGGATCGTGGTCCTCATGGTGTGCGTGATGCTGTTCAACGGCGTGTTGAACCGGCTGGAGCGCTACGTGCTGCGCTGGCGCCCTCGCGAGCGGGCGGCGGCCGCGCGCGAGCTGCCGTGAGCGTCATCACTCCGGCGACCCGGGCCGACGCCCCGGGGGTCATCGACCTGATCGCGCGCGTGTTCGTGGAGTACGGGTGGATCTGGGAGCCGGCCACCGAGGTGCCCGACCTGCTCCGGTGGACGCCGCAGTACGAGCCGCCCCGCGGCGCGTTCTTCGTCGTGCGCGAGGGCGAGCGCATCGTCGGGTCGGTCGGCGTCGACCGCGTGGGCGACGGCACCGCCGAGCTGCACCGGCTCTACCTCGACCCGGCGATGCGCGGGCGGGGCCTGGGCGAGGCGCTCGTGAACACGATTCTCGACTGGTGCCGCACGCGCGGCGTGGCGCGGCTGGTGCTCTGGTCCGACACGCGGTTCACCCACGCGCACCGGCTCTATCTCCGCACGGGATTCCGCCAGACCGGCGAGCGCGAGCTGCCGGAGGACATCAACCAGACGCGCGAGTACCATTTCGAACGAGCCGTCTGAGTGATGAAGCCGTTTCGCTTCGGGGTGAACGTCCGCACCGCCGCATCAGGAGCCGACTGGATCGCCCTGGCCCGCAAGCTGGAGGATCTCGGGTACTCGACGCTCAACTTGCCGGATCACCTCACCGAGCTTGCGGCTCCGTTTCCCGCCCTGGCCAGCGCGGCGGCGGCGACGACACGGCTACGGGTCGCCACGCTGGTCCTCAACAACGACTTCCGCCATCCCGTGCTGCTCGCGCGCGAGGCCGCGACGCTCGACGTGCTGAGCGGCGGGCGGTTGCAGCTCGGCCTCGGCGCCGGGTACATGAAGGCGGAGTACGACCAGGCGGGGCTGCGCTTCGATCGCGGCGGCGTGCGGGTCGAGCGGTTGGCCGAGTCGGTGGCCATCGTCAAGCGCCTGTTCGAGGGCGAG
>JBGPZN010000603.1:0-2233 GCA_041493815.1 Methylomirabilia bacterium | reverse complement strand
GGGGTGGGCGTCTGCACCGGACGCGGCATCGCCTGCACGCCCTCGAACGACACGAACCGCCCCTTGAACGACGGCTTGGGCTGCGTCCACACCGCGCGCATCGCGGCCAGGTACTCGTCGGCGATGCGGCCGCGGTCGACAAACGACACGCCGACCGAGCGCATCTCCGGCTCGCACCAGCCCACGCCGAGGCCGAAGACCACGCGGCCGTTCGACAGCACGTCGAGCGAGGCGAGCTGCTTGGCCAGCACCAGCGCCTGGCGCTGCGGCAGGATGATCACGCCGGTCCCGAGCAGGATGCGCGTGGTGTGAGCCGCCAGGAACGTGAGCGCGACGATCGGGTCGAGTAGGCGCTGATCCGCCGGCATCGGCCGCTCGGGCAATGGCGGATCCGGCAGCACCACGTGGTCGGCCACCCACAGCGACTCGAAGCCGGCCGCCTCGGCGGCTCGGGCCAGGCGGGCCGCCGCATCGGGATACGCGCAACTGTGCAGGTTGACTCCGTGCAGTCCGTATTTCATGATGCCTCCTCGGTTCGTGGAATCACCGCGCGCTCAGCCGCGGCCCCAGAGCTGGCGGCTGGCCAGCGCGGCGCCGGCGGTGAGCGATGCGAGCTTGGCCCACACGATGCTTGGATGGATCTCCGTCGACCCGGCGAACGAGGCGAATCCACAATCGGCGCCGGCGACGACGTTCTCGCGCCCGACCACCCGCGCGAATCGCACGATCCGCTCGGCCACCAGCTCCGGATGCTCGACCAGCACGGTCGACTGGGTGATGACGCCGGGGATGAGCAGCGCGCCGTCCGGCAGTGTGACGCGCTCCCACACGCGCCACTCGTGCTCGTGGCGCGGGTTGGCGGCCTCGAACGAGTACGCGCCCGCCCGCACGCTCAGGATGATGTCGACGACGTCCTTGAGCTCCATGTCGTGCACGCGCGGTCCCATGTTGATGCTGTAGCAGGTGTGAAACCGCACCCGGTCGCGCGGGATGCCGCGCAGGGCGTGGTTGAGCGCCTCCACCCGCACCGCCGCCCAGGCGCGACACTCCGCCACGCTCGCGCGGGGATTCAGGATGTAGTAGGTCACCAGCCGCGGGTCATCGATCTGCAGCAGGAACCCGGCGTCGACGATCGCCCGGTACTCCTCGTGCATGGCGTCCGCGATCGCGAACAGGTACTCCTCGTCGGTCTTGTAGTGCGCGTTCTTCTGGCGGCCCTCGACGTTGGACGGCGCGATGGCCGGGATGAACGCCTCCTCGACGCGCAGGCCGGCCAGCGCGGCCGTGAGGTTGTCGATGTCGGCCTGCACCTGGGCGTGCCCCACGTAGGTCACGGGGCCCGTGCACACGAAGCGCGGCGCCGCCGCGTTCGGGCTCTGGCGCAGCGTCGGCTCGTAGAACTCGGGAAAGGCCGTGGCCTCCCTCGATCCGGCCCACGGCACCGCGCCGGGCTCCCGGCTCGGTTCGAAGCCGCTCAGCCGCTCGGTGACGTAGGTGATGAAGCTCGGCTTGCTCATCTCCCCGTCGGTCACGACGTCCAGGCCGCACTCGACCTGCCGGCGGACGGCCTCCGCCACCGCGCGCCGCACGCGCCCGGCGGACGCCTCCGGATTGCGCGCCTGGCCCGCGGCCAGCGCGAGCACGTCGGGCGGGCGCGGCAAGCTGCCGGCGTGGGTCGTGAGGATTCGATCGAGGCTGCGCTTCATGGGCCGAGGCCCAGATAGCCTCGCCGCGAGCGGCCTGTCAAGCCCGAGCCTCCTGTAGAATGCCGCTATGCCATCCGACCCCGCCGACCAGAAGCTCGAGATCGTGACCGACGTCCCCGAGAGCGCCATGGTGATCTTCGCCCACCCCGACGACGCCGAGATCGGCTCCGGCGGCGTCGTGGCGAAATGGATTGGCGCCGGCTGCGAGGTGACCTACGTGCTGTGCACCAACGGCGACTCCGGGACCGCCGACCGGTCGCTGACCTCCGAGCAGCTCGCGGCGAAGCGGGCCGGCGAGCAGCGCGCCGCCGCCGACTTCATGGGCGTCAGGCACGTCATGATGCTCGGCTACCCCGACGGCGAGCTGGAGGACACGCGCCAGTTCATCGGCGACGTCGTGCACGCCATCCGCACGCACCGGCCGCACACCGTCTTCGTCCACGACCCGTACCGGATCAGAGGCTTCCAGCACCGCGACCACCGCAAGGCGGGCATCGCCACCACCGACGCGGTCTATCCCTACGCCC
>JBGPZN010000027.1:0-14543 GCA_041493815.1 Methylomirabilia bacterium | reverse complement strand
CTGGAAGTCGGTCTCGTTCGGGATCATCGTGACCTGGGTGTGTACCTACAAGGGCTTCCACGTGTCCCGCGGCGCCGAGGGCGTGGCCCAGGCGACGACCCAGGCCGTCGTCCTCTCCTCCGTGCTGATCCTCGTCTGGGATTACTTCCTCGGCACCGTTCTGCCGTAGATGCCATGATCAAGGTCTCCCGGCTGCGGAAGTCCTTCAACGGCCAGCCGGTGCTCAACGGCATCGACCTCGAAGTGCCCGACGGTTCGATCACGATCATCATCGGGCGCAGCGGCGGCGGCAAGTCGGTCTTCCTCAAGCACCTGCTGGGGCTGATGCGTCCCGACGGCGGGAGCATCGAGGTCGGCGGCGTGGACCTGGCCCGCCTGCACGGCCGCGCGCTGGACGAGGTGCGCAAGCGGTACGGCGTCGTGTTCCAGAGCGGGGCGCTGTTCGACTCGATGACCTGCCGTGACAACGTCGCCTTCCCCTTGCGCGAGAAGTTCCGGCTGACCCGGGCCAACATCACCAAGCGGGTGGACCGGGCGCTGGCCCAGGTCGAGCTCGAGGGCATCGGCGACAAGTACCCCGAGGAGGTCTCGGGCGGGATGCGCAAGCGGGTGGCGATCGCCCGGGCGCTGGTCACCGAGCCCGAGATCGTCTTCTTCGACGAGCCGACGACCGGCCTCGATCCCGTGCTCGTCAACACGATCCACCACCTGATCCTGGAGCTGCACCGCCAGCTGCACTTCACGGCGGTGATGGTCAGCCACGAGATCCCGGAGATCTTCGAGATCGCCGACCGGGTCGGTATGCTGCACGAAGGCCGCATCGTGGAGCTGGGCTCGCCGGCCGCCATCCAGGCGTCGTCGAATCCGGTCGTCCAGCAGTTCATCCGGGGCGAACCCGACAGCCGGGCCTGAGCGTTATCAGAGAGAGGAGCGGCGATGGACCGACGCGTCAACGTCGCGGTGGGCCTGTTCCTGGTGGTGGGCTTCTTGGCATTGGGCTACCTTTCGATTAAACTCGGGCGCGTCTCGCTCCTCGGTGCCACCGGCTACGCGATCACGGTCGAGTTCCCGTCCGTCGGGGGCCTCAAGGCCGGGTCGGCCGTCGAGATCGCGGGCGTTGAAATCGGTCGCGTCGAGTCGATCGGGCTCGCCGACTACCAGGCGCGAGTGGTCCTCCGCGTCAAGAGTGACATCAAGCTGCAGGAGGACTCGATCGCGTCGATCAAGACCAAGGGGCTGATCGGCGAGAAGTACGTGCGCATCAGCCCGGGGGGGTCCGACAAGATCATCCCTCCCAACGGACGCATCCGCGAGGTGGAGGCGCCCGTAGACTTCGAGGAGCTCCTGTCGAAGTACATCTTCGGCAAGGTCTAGGAGGTGTCGATGCGGTCGCTCCGTCGCCACGTCGCGCAGGCGCTCCTGCTGGCGCTCGTCCTGAGCGCGGTCACCGCCTCGCCTGCCGCCGCCGGCGCCCCGAGCGATCAGCTGAAGGCCCAGATCGACCGCGTCCTCAAGACGCTGGACGACCCCGAGCTGAAGAAGGAGGGCAGGGCCCGGGAGCGCCGGGCCGCCGTCCGCAAGATCGCCAACGACATCTTCGACTTCGGCGAGACGGCCCGCCGCTCGCTGGGCCGTCACTGGGCGCCGCGCACCGCGGCCGAGCGCGACGAGTTCGTGCAGCTCTTCGCCGATCTGCTCGAGCGCTCGTACATCTCCAGGGTCGAGGTGTACGGGGGCGAGAAGATCCAGTATCTGGGTGACACCATCGACGGGGACCAGGCCAGGGCGCAGACGAAGCTGCTCACCAAGGGTGGCAGCGATATCCCCATCGAGTACCGCATGCACCGGAAGGGCGATCGCTGGCTCGTCTACGACGTCATCATCGAGGGCGTGAGCCTGATCGCCAACTACCGGACCCAGTTCAACAAGATCATCACCACCTCCTCCTACCAGGAACTGATCAGGAAGATGAAGCTGAAGCAGGAGGAGACACAGCTGTGAACGCGGTCATCCTCATCGCCGGGGTCGCGCGCCGCCTGGCGCCGCTGACCGACACGACCCACAAGGCCCTGTTGCCCGTGGGCGGCCGGCCGATCCTCGCGCGCATGCTGGAGGCGCTGGAGGCGGCCGGAATCCGCCAGACCACGCTGGTGGTGGGGCACTGCGCCGACCAGGTCCGGGGCTTGGCCGGCGAGCGGGTCGGCCGCATGGCGGTGCGCTACATCCACAACCCCGAGTACACGCGGGGGTCGGCCATCTCGGCGCACGCCGCCCGCCCGTGCCTGCGGGAGCCCACGCTGATCATGGACGCCGACGTCCTCTTCCCGCGCGAGTTCCTCACCCGCCTGCTGGCGCTGCCGGCGCCGAGCGCCCTGCTCGTCGATCGCGGCTTCAGCGACACGGGCGAGGAGGTGAAGATCTACACCCGCGGCGACCGGGTCATCGCGCTCGGCAAGAAGGTCGTGCCGGAGGCGTGGGATGCGGTCGGCGAAGGCGTGGGGTTCTTCAAGTGCGGGGTCGAGGCCGCCCCCGAGATGGTGCGCTGCCTCGGCAAGGTCATCGAAGAAAGCCACGGCCTCGGCGAGTGGGAGGACGCGCTGCACATGCTGCTGCCGCAGCGCCACGTCGGGTGGGCCGACGTCACCGGCCTGCCCTGGACCGAGGTCGACTTCGTCGAGGACCTGCGCCGCGCCGAGACCGACGTGTTGCCCCACGTCGTCCGCCTCGACGGCGTGTGATCCGACAAGCCGCTCTCTACCTCTCGACCGCCGACGACCTGCAGGCCGCCCGCTTCTCCGTCGCGGGCCATCCGGTCGTCTTCCGGATGATCGTGGCCGCCATCCGGGCCGGCGCCCGCCGGGTCGGCGTGCCGGCCGTCCTCCGCTCCCCCGGTCTCGAGGCCGCCCTGGCCACCTCGCCGAGGGCCCGCGTGGCGCTGGTGTGGCTCGACACCGCCGGAGCCCTGGCCGCCGAGCCGACGCTCCTGCTGCCCGCCGCCGCGGTGGCGCCGGCGCCGGTGCTCGGCCGGCTGTTGCAGGCGCCGCCCGGGCGAGTGCTCGCCGAGTCGCAGTCGAGCGCGGCGCCGGCGCTCACCGTCGACGCCTCGCTGCTGGCGGTACTGCATCCCGCGCTGATCACGGGCGCGCCGCTGGGCGACGCTCTCGGACGCGAGCTAACGTCACGCGACCTGGCGTCGATTCCGGGCGGGGGCTGGTTCGTTCACGTCACCGGCGAGCGCGCGGCGGCCGAGGCCGAAGCCCGCTTGCGGAGGGACCTCGGCTCGCCGGTCGACTCGCGGCTGGACACCGCCGTCCATCGACGCCTCTCGAAGCCGGTCACGCGCGTCGCGGTGGCGCTCGGTGTCGCGCCGAACCCGATCACCGTGGCCAGCGGGGTGGTGGGGCTGGCGGCGGCCGCCTCCATGGCGCTCGGCGACGCGGCGGCGCTCGCCGTCGGGCTGCTACTCTATCTGCTGGCCGTCGTGCTCGACCACGCCGACGGCGAGGTGGCGCGCCTCACGTTGACCGAGTCGGCGATGGGCGAGTGGCTGGACATCGTGATCGACACCCTCGTGCACACCGCGCTCGTGCTGGCGCTCGGCGTCGCGGCCGACCGCGTGACCGGCGCCGGCCTGGCGGCCGGGGTGGTGGGCGCGGTGGGCGTGGTGGCGAGTGCGGTGGTATACAAGCGGTGGCCGCCGGCGCCGCCGACCGCGGCCGACCGCGGGCTCCTGGACCCGCTCTCCTCCCGCGACGGCTTCTACGCGATGCTCCTGCTCTTCATCGCGCTGCGGCTGACGGCGCCGGCGTGGCTCCCGGCACTGATGATGGTGATCGCCGTCGGCACCCACGCCTACTGGGTGGCGCGGGCGGCGCTGTCGCTCAGGCCCGGGCGGGCCGGCGGAAGACGGCCCTGAAGCCGAAGTAGGCGAAGGCGTCCTTCAGGTTGGAGAAGAGGCGCTTGACCGGATGCATCGAGGGGTCCGTCACGTACTCGAGCGTGAGACTCACCCGCTCCTCGTCCTCCCCCAGCGGCGTCACCGAGTGCCAGAGCTTGTCGCCGTTGAAGAGGATCAGCGTGCCCGGATGGGTGGCCAGCTGCAGCTCGACGGGCGCGCGCTGGGGGTCGTTCTTGAAGAGCTGGCAGACGAGCCGGCTCGACGAGCGCTCGACGAGGCCGAGCAGCACCGTGTAGCGGGCGCCGCGGTAGTACGAGGTGTCGAAGTGAAAGCCGATGTGATCGCCCGGCTCCGTGTAGAAGTAGAGCGCGCACGAGTGCGGGTCGCTGGGCGGACACACCTGCAGCCGGCGACCGGTGAGCGCGGCCAGGAACTCGATGAAGGCGGGCGCGCGGTAGAGCGCCACGATCGTCGGCGCCTGCTCGGTCAGCGTGTAGAAGCTGACGCTGCCGCCCTTCTTGTGCCGGGGGATGTAGTTGCGGTTGATGGCGGGCCGGACCCGATCCACCTCGGCCAGCATGCGGTCCACGAGCGACGCCGGCAGCCAGCGCTCGAGGTAGACGAACTCGTTCTGCTCCCAGTACTGACGGCGCACGGCGTCGAGGTCGACGCCCTCCAGCGCCCGCGCGACCGTGTCGGCAACCGACGTCAGCGTCTCGTTCACCCACGACCTCCCGGGTTGGGGTCCCCGCGCCATGAATGATACACGCTCCGTGTTACACTCCACCATCGCGCTCACCGCCGAAGAGCCGTTCGCCCGGCGGACGTCGCATCGCGCGCCAGGAGGCCGGCCGTGGGATCCGTTCGAGTCGCCATCATCGGCGTCGGCAACTGCGCTTCGTCACTCGTGCAGGGCGTGCACTTCTATCGCCAGGCCCCCGCCGACGCGTTCATCCCCGGCCTCATGCATGCCCGGGTCGGCGATTACCATGTCGGCGACATCGAGTTCTCGGCCGCCTTCGACATCGACGCCCGCAAAGTCGGGCGCGACCTCGGCGAAGCGATCTTCGAGAAGCCCAACAACACCGTGCGCTTCGCCGAGGTGAAGCCGCTCGGGATACCGGTCCATCGCGGGATGACCCACGACGGTCTTGGCACCTACCTGGCCCAGATGATCGACAAGGCGCCGGGCTCGACCGCCGACATCGCGGGGATCCTGCGCGAGACCCGCACCGACGTCGTCGTCAACTTCCTGCCGGTCGGCAGCGAGATGGCCACCAAGTGGTACGTCGAGCAGGTGCTCGACGCCGGCTGCGCGTTCGTGAACTGCATCCCGGTGTTCATCGCGCGAGAGGCGTACTGGCGGCGGCGGTTCGAGGATCGCGGCCTGCCCATCGTGGGCGACGACGTGAAGTCGCAGCTCGGCGCCACCATCGTGCATCGCGTGCTGACGCGGCTGTTCATGGATCGCGGCATCCGCCTGGAGCGGACGAGCCAGCTCAACTTCGGCGGCAACACCGACTTCTACAACATGCTGGAGCGCGACCGGCTCGTCTCCAAGAAGACGTCCAAGACCGACGCCGTGCGCTCCCAGCTCGCCCACGACCTGCCGGCCGACGCCGTGCACATCGGGCCCAGCGACTACGTGCCGTGGCTCGAGGACCGCAAGTGGGCCCACATCCGTCTGGAGGGCAAGGGCTTCGGCGAGCAGCCGATCAACGTGGAGCTCAAGCTCGAGGTGTGGGACTCGCCCAACTCGGCCGGCGTCGTCATCGACGCCATCCGCTGCTGCAAGATCGCGCTGGACCGTGGGCTCAAGGGCGGCCTGCTGGCCCCCTCGGCCTACCTCATGAAATCGCCGCCCGAGCAGTGGTCGGACGACCTCGCCCACCACCGCCTGGAACGGTTCATCGCCGGCGAAGAGTAAGCTTGGCGTCGACGTCGCGGACCGGGCGCCTCCTGCGCCGGTTGGTTCGGCTGTCCTGTCGCCGGCCCTGGTGGACCGTGCTGCTCGCCGTGCTGCTGGCCGCGGTCTCGGTCGGCTACGCGCTCACCACGCTCACCTTCGCGACGTCCACCCGCGCGCTCCTGCCCCGCCACCAGCCGTACATCGAGCGCTACGTCCAGTACGATCGTGAGTTCGGCGAGCTGGACGACCTCGCCATCGTCGTCGAGGCGCCGTCGCTACAGGACGCCACGGTGTACGCCGGCCGGCTCGTGCGCGAGCTGCGCGCGGCCCGGGTGCCGCTGGCCCGCATCGCCTACCGCATCGACCCCAAGCAGTTCGAGGGCCGCGCGCTGCTCTACATGGGGCTGGACCGGCTCGCCGAGATCCGCGAGCGCATCTTCGACTACCAGGACTTCATGGAGGCCTTCGCGGCGCGCCCCACGCTCGATCAGCTCGTGGACAGCGTCGCCACCCAGATCGCCCACGCGTTCGTCGGCGGCTTCCTGGACCTCGGCCTGTCGGAGAGCAAGGGGGCCCTGGACCTGAAGTTCGTGCACGACCTGGTCGCACAGATCTCCGGCCGGCTGGACCGCCCCACCCCCTACCGCTCGCCGTGGGGCGCGCTGTTCGCGGTCGGCGGCGACGACAGCGCAGGCGCCGGGTACTTCCTCTCCGACGACCAGCGGCTGCTGTTCATCCTGGCCGAGGCCGAGAGCAAGGTCGGGAGCTTCACCGGCGACCGGGCGGCCATCGAGGGCGTACGGGCCGCGGTGGCGCGCCTCAAGCGGGACTTTCCCGACGTCAACGTCGGGGTCACCGGCAAGCCCGCGCTGGCCAACGACGAGATGACGGCGGCCTTCGACGACAGCCAGCGGGCGACCTACCTGGCCTTCGCGCTCACGCTGGGACTGCTGCTCGGCGCGTTCCTGCGCGTGGGCAAGCCGCTCATGATGCTGGTGGTGCTGGCGCTGAGCCTCTGCTGGTCCATCGGGGCGGCCACGCTCGTCGTCGGGCACCTCTCGCTGTTCTCGGTGATGTTCATCTCGATCGTCGTCGGCATCGGCATCGACTACGGCATCTACTTCCTGTTCCGGTACGAAGAGGAGCTGTTCCTGGGCCGCAATCTCCGGGAGGCGATCGAGATCACGGCCGCCCGCACCGGCCCCGGGGTGCTGCTGGGCGCGGTGACGGCGGCGGCCACGTTCTACGTGCTCTGCCTCACCGACTTCGTCGGCGTCCAGGAGCTGGGCTTCATCTCCGGCACCGCCATCTTGCTCGCGTGGCTGTCGATGATGACCGTCTTCCCCGCCACGCTGGTGCTGGTCGACCGCCGCCATGCCGCCCGTCCGCACGGCACGATGCCGCGCGCGATCGCGCTGGAGTCGATCCACGTGCCCTTCGTCGACCGCATCACCAGTCATCCGCGCACGGTGCTGGCCGTCGCCGCCGTGCTGACCGCGGCGGCGGCGCTCGCGCTGGGCTGGGTGCGGTTCGACTACAACCTGCTCAATCTCCAGGCCGATGGCACCGAGTCGGTGGCGTGGGAGAAGAAGATCCTCGCCACCTCCGGCCGTTCGGGCTTCGCCGCCCTGTCGAGCGCCGACACGCTGGAGGAGCTGCGCCGCAAGCAGCAGGCGTTCCGCAAGCTCAAGACGGTGTCGGAGGTCGATTCCGCGCTGCTGCTGATCCCCGATCAGCAGGCCGAGAAGCGCAAGGTGATCGCCGACTTTGCGCCGATCGTGGAGCCGGTGCGGATCAGCCGCCCGATGCCGCTGGAGCCCGAGCGGCTCATCGTCTCGCTGGAAACGCTCAAGCGCCGCTTCGACATCGCCAGGACCGAGGCGCCTCCCGGCGACACCCAGCGCGAGCTGACCCGCGTCGCCGAGGACATCGGTCGCCTGGTGATCAAGCTGCGGCAGAGCGACGCCGAGGCGGCGACCGCGGCCCTCGAGGTGCTTCAGCGCCAGATCCACCGCGACTTCGTCACCAGCTTCCAGCGGCTGCAAGGCAACCTGCACCCCCGCACGGTGGGGCTGGCCGACGTGCCGCCGGAGATCAAGCGCAAGTTCGTCAGCCCGGGCGGCCGGTTCCTGCTCCAGATCCATCCCGCCGTCGACATCTGGGACCGCGACGGCGCCGCCCGCTTCGTGGCCGAGCTGCGCACGGTGGACCCCGACGTCACCGGCACGCCGATCATCACCTACGAGGCGATCCGGTTGATGGAGCGCGCCTACAAGCAGGGCACGATCTACGCGATCATCCTCGTGAGCGGTATCACGGCGCTGATGCTGCGCCGCCTGCGCGAGACGCTGCTCGCCCTGCTGCCGCTGGCGCTCGGCCTGCTGTGGACGTTCGGGCTCATGTACGTCTTCGACCTGAAGTTCAACCTCGGCAACGTCTTCGGCCTGCCGCTGATCCTCGGGGCCGCCGCCGAGTACGGGCTCAACATCGTCCTCCGCTACATGGAGGGGCGCGAGCACGGCGGCCCGCTCATCGCGCGCTCCACCGTCATGGGCGTGCTGGTCGCCGGCCTGACGACGATGGTGGGCTTCGGCAGCCTGCTGCTGGCCCATCACCGAGGGATCTACGGGATGGGCCTGCTCCTCACGCTGGGGACGGCAGCGAGCCTCATCGCCTCGCTGATCGTCCTGCCGGTGCTGTTGCGCTTCTGGGAGCCGGCGCCGCCGGCTCCGGCGCCGGCGGAGCAGCGCGTCGATACGGTGGCCGTGCGCTAGATTGTTTACGTCCCCGGCTCGCGCGTGGTGAGACATGCGCGATCCCGCCCCGGCCTTTTTACGTCAGAGGGGGCGAGACGCCCCCTCCGACTCCTCCCCGGTTCGCGCGCGCTGACACACGCGCGATCCCGCCCCGGCCTTTTTACGTCAGAGGGGGCGAGACGCCCCCTCTGACTCCCTCCCCGGTTCGCGCCGCTGAGACACGGGTGACTTCGACCAGGTTGGAGTGCAGCGCGGGGCCGCCGCCCATGTCGGTCGTGCGGTCGTCAGTCAGAACGTTCACGCCGAGGCTGCCGGGGTGGAAGCGGTGCCACCAGACGCCCTCGATGACGGCGACGCCGGCGCGCGTGGCGTCGGTCACGCGGGCGGTGAATCGGGCGGCGCCCCGTGCGCTCTCCACCCGTACCGCGTCGCCGTCGGCGACCCCGCGCGCGGCGGCGTCGGCTGGAGCCAGCATCACCGTGGGCGTGCCCTGGCGGCGCCGCAGGAGCTCGGACTGGCTGAAGGACGAGTTCAGGAAGAAGCGGTTGGGCGGCACGATGCACTGCAGCGGATAGCGCGCGCGCCGCCCCTCGTCGGCCGGTCCTTCGCTCAGCGGCGTCCACGTCGGCAGCGGTGGCAGGCCGCGCGCGGCCAGACGCTCGGAGTAGAGCTCGACCCGGCCGGACTCGGTCGGCGCGCCATGAGCGAACGGCCGGTACGGGCGCGGCAGGTTGAGCCGTACCGAGCCCTCGGCCCGGAGTCGCTCGTAGCTGATGCCGCGCACGGTATCGTCGCCCTTGGCCAGTAGCTCGCGAATCACCGCCGCGACCGGCCGCGCGTAGTGCGTCTCGGCCACGCCGAGCGCGCGCGCCAGCCGTCCACACACCTCCCAGTTGGAGCGGGCCTCGCCGACCGGCGGCACCACCGGCTCCGCCAGCTGCACGTAGAAGTGCCCGAACGAGCGGTAGAGGTCCTCGTGCTCCATGGACGTCGTGGCCGGCAGCACGAGGTCGGCGTAGCGCGCGGTGTCGGTCATCACCTGCTCGTGCACGACGGTGAACAGGTCCTCGCGCGCGAGACCGGCGAGCACCAGCGACTGGTTCGGGCAGATGGCGGCCGGGTTGGAGCTGTACACGTAGAGCGCCTTGACCGGTGGCGCCAGCCCGGGATCGGTCAGCGCACGGCCGAGCTGGACCATGTTGATCACGCGCGGCGGCGGATCGGGCATGAGGTCGGCGCGCTCGATCACCGCGTAGTCGAAGCCGGCGGCGCCGCCCGAGGACAGCAGCGCGCCGCCGTGCGGGTCGGCGTAGGCGCCGGTGAGCGCCGGCAGGCAGGCCAGGGTCCGGCACGTCATGCCCCCGTTGTCGTGGCGCGACAGGCCGATCCCGACGCGCATGAACGAGCGAGGCGTCGCCCCGTAGCGCCGCGCGAACGCCACGATCGCCTCCTCCGCCAGACCGACGATCGGCGCCACTCGACGCGGCGTCCACGCCCGCACGTGTGCGGCCAGGCGATCGAAGCCGACCGTCGCCCGCCCGAGGTAGTCGTGATCGACGAGGTCCTCGGCGATCAGCACGTGCATCATCGCCAGGGCCAGCGCGCCGTCGGTGCCGGGGCGGACCATCAGGTGCTCGTCGGCCTGCTGGGCCGTCGGCGTCCGGTAGGGATCGATGGTGACGACGTACGCGCCGCGGGCCCGCGCCTGCTTGACCAGCGTCATGACGTTGATCGTGGAATAGGCGGCGTTGATGCCCCACAGCACGATCAGGTCGGCGCCGACCATCTGCTCGGAGTCGTTGCCGGTGACGGCGCCCACGGTCGCCCGCCAGCCCGCGTAGGCGGTGGCGGTGCAGATCGTGCGGTCCAGGCGGCTGGCCCCCAGCGCGTGGAACAGCGGATGCCCGGCGAAGTACTGCACCTGGCCCATGGAGCCCGCGTAGGAGAACGGCAGGATCGCCTCGGCGCCGTCGGCGGCGATGATCGCGCGCCAGCGCCGCGCGATCTCGGCGACGGCCTCGTCCCAGCCGATCGGCTCGAAGCGCCCGGCGCCCTTGGGCCCGACCCGGCGCAGCGGGTGCGGGACCCGCAGGGGCGAGTACACGCGCTCGGCGTACTCGCGCACCTTGCCGCAGATCACGCCCTGGGTGAACGGATGGCCGGCCTCGCCGGTGACCGAGGCGATCCGCCCGTCCTCGACGGTCACCTCCAGGCTGCAGGCCGACGGGCAATCGTGGGGACACACCGAGTGCATGCCCGCGATAGTAGACTAGGCGCGCGCGTCATGCTCGATGCCCTCCGCCGGCTGCACCCCTTCAAGACCCCGGACGCCCAGCGATACGCCCTCCTCTTCGCCATCGTCTACTTCGCCCAGGGCATGTGGTACCTGCCCAACCAGACGATCACGATCGTCATGAAGGACGCCGGCTACGGCGCCGGGCTGGTCGCCAACTTCTTCGTCATCAGCGCCGCGCCGTGGCTGATCAAGCCGGTCTACGGGATCATCTCGGACTTCTTCCCGCTCTTCGGCCGTCGCCGCTTCAGCTACCTCGTGCTGACCTCGTCGCTGGCGGCCGCGGCCGGGTTCGCGCTGGGGATCACCGATTCCGCCGACTACTGGCCGATGCTGGTGCTGTTCACGGCGATGGGATTGGGACTCGCCTTCACCGACGTCCTCATCGACGCCCTCATGGTCGAGCACGGGCGCCGCCTCAACCTGACCGGCGCCTTCCAGTCGGTGCAGTGGGCCGCCATCTACGCGTCGGCGATCCTGGTCGGCATCGGCGGCGGCTGGCTTGCCGAGCGGCGGCGGCTGGGGCTCGCCTTCCTGGTGGCCGCTGCCTTCCCGCTGTTTTCGCTGGCCATGGCCACCGCGGTCGTGCGCGAGCCGCGGGCCCGGGCGGACCGCGCGGCCATGCTCGAGCGGGTCCGCGCGGTGCGGGCCGCGCTGCGCGGGCGCGAGGTCTGGGTGGTCGCCGGGTTCATCTTCTTCTTCATGTTCAGCCCGTCGTTCGGACCCGGGTTCCTCTTCTACCAGACCGACCGGCTCGGCTTCAGCCAGCAGTTCATCGGCACGCTGGGCGCGCTGCAGTCGCTCGGCTCGGTCGTCGGGGCCCTCACCTACGCGCCGCTGTCGCGGCGGTGGCCGCTGCGGCGAACGATCAACGTCACCATTGCGCTCAGCGCGGTGGGCACGCTGGTGTACTTCCTCTATCGCGGCCCGGCATCGGCGGTCGTGATCGACTTCACCTACGGCTGGGTGTACATGGTGACGACGCTGGCCTTCCTCGAGCTCGCCGCCAAGTCCTGCCCGCGCCACATCGAGGGGACGTTCTTCGCGCTGCTGATGTCGGTCTACAACGCCGGGATGCAGGTCTCGCAATGGGCCGGCAGCCACCTCTACGACGCGATGGGCTTCGAGCGGCTCGTCCTGATCTCGACGGTCACCACGGCCCTCACCTGGTTCCTCGTCCCGCTCGTGCGCGTCGAGGCGATCGAGGCCAAGGCCCGAAGCGTCGCCACAGAAACACCCGCCCCAGTGTCTCAGTTTGAGCGGCAGGATCTGCTCGGGCTTGAGGGCGACGAGAGCAGCAACAACGGCGATACCGATTCCGGTGACCATGGGCAGTAACCAGCGGAGTGTCTTTACCTCGCCCGTTAGACTCGCCACCGGAGTCAAACTGAGGCACTACCGCCCCATGAGCCTGGTCTTGGCGACCAGAAAGATGTGCCCTACCCGGTGGAGCTCCCCCGCTCGAGCCGCTCGGCGGAGTCCCGGGCGGCCGCGGTGAAGATGCCGCGCGTCATGAGGGCCGTGGCGTCCCGGGCCCGCGCCTCGTAGATCTCCGCCCGCGCCGCGTGGGCCGGCCGGCTCTCCGGCTCGACCGCCACCGCCCAGTCGATGAGGTGACCGGCCAGCGCCAGGTCGCCGGAGGCGGCCAGCTCGCGCGCCCGCGCCACCAGCCGTTCGACGCCGCCGGCCAGCCGCGCGACCTCGCGCCCGACCTCGGCCTCGCGGGCCGGCTTGAGGTGCGACGCCACGCCGTCCCACCAGCCGCCGTACAGCCGCCAGATGTTGCGGATCACGTAGTCGGGCTCGTCGTACACGGCTTGCAGGTACGGCCGCGTGGCCAGGTGCGCGGGCGGCTGCACCTCGGCCAGGATGGCGTCGAGCGTGGCGCCCGCGTTCATGCGCGCCAGGGTCTCGCGCTCGAGCGTCTCCAGCCACTCAGCCGTCTCGTCCAGCGCCTGGCGCACGCGCGCGCGGCCGAGGATCGGCGCGCCGTGGCCGGGGATCAGCAGCTCGGGCTCGAGCGCGCTCATCACCCGCAGCGACGCCGCCCACTCCCCGGCGTAGCGCTGGACCTTCTGGGGGTTGCCGGCGTTGGGCGCGACCCAGATGAACTGATCGCCGGTCCAGAGGATCCGTCGCTCGGCCCACCAGACCCACGTGTGATCGTCGGTCTCGCCACGCGCGTGGTGCAGCTGCAGCGTGACCTCGCCAGCCGCCAGGGCCAGCGTGGTGTCGTAGACGACGTCCGGATCGTCGTAGTCCATCGGCCACGTCGGCGCGATGCCGAACTGGCGGGCGTTGATCAGGCCGTTGTACGCGTTGGTCCGGCGATAGCGCGCGAAGCGGGCGGCCACGTTGCGATGCCCCACGATGCGCGGCCGCGCCCAGCCACGCGCGCGCGCCTCGGCCAGGAAGGGCGGCAGTCCGAGCGCGTGGTCGGCGTGGCCGTGGGTGTAGATGGCCGCGAAGATCGGGGCGGGGTCGACCGAGCGCACGAGCGCGAACGTGCGGTCGCGCGCGGCGTAGTTCGACGTGTCGACGAGCACGAGGCCGGCGCCCGTGCGCAGTACGGTCATGTTGGCGAAGGTGTGGAGGAAGATCACCCCGGGCGCCAGCTCCTCCGCGCGGCCGGTCGGCTTCCAGAACTGGCCCGGCGGCACCGCGCCCGACCAGCACGCCTCGGCGAAGTCGTGGATCGGCCCGCTCACGGCGCCTCCGCCCCGCCACCGCGCGGGGCGGCGGCCCGGGCCCGGCGCAGCCAGCCCAGCGCGCGCGCCACGTCGTCCTTGCCCTCGATCTGAAGCTCGATCCAGCCGCGCCGCGCGAACCGGCGATGCGGGCGCACACCGGGCTCGCGGAGCGCGCGCGCCTGGTCCTCGAGGCTCAGGCGCATCCACAGGTCGCGGTCCTTGTCGCGCAGCGGGAAGCAGGCGAAAAGATGGTCGCCGACGAAATAGCCCCAGCGCCCGAACATCGGCGTGATACGCACGCCGTCCCAGCCGCCGAGGGCGACGTTCAGCACGCGCGCGGGGCCGGTGCCGCCGCGGTCGAGCGCGCGGCGCGTCGTGCGCCCGGAGCCCATGCCCCGCACACGCCCGCGGCCGCCGTCGCCCATGCGTCTCACGAGAGCACATTCTGCCATTGACAGCCGCGCGCCGGCCGTGCGAAAAGAGACGGCGCAACCCCCGGCCCAGGAGACGCCTCATGGCTCAGCATCCGCGACTCCGCTACGACGCCGTCGAGGGCGCCGACGCGCTCTTCACACCGTCGTTCGTCGACTACCTGCTCGCGCTGCACGACGCCCTCACGCCGCGCATCCGTGTGCTGATGGCGCGGCGGGCCGAGGCGCTGGAGCGCGCGCTCCGGCAAGGGCTGCTGCCGTCCCATCCGGCGCCCGGTGCCGCCACTACCGGCGACTGGAAGGTCCCGCCGGTGCCGGCCGATCTCCGCAAGCCCGGCATCGAGATCTCGGGTCCCTGCTCGATCACCTCGATGTTCATCAACGCGCTGAACCCGGGGCCGGAGGGCGAGCGCGCCGAGGGCGACCTCGACGACGACGAGGACTCCGGCGGGCACCGGCTGATCGACACGGTGCGGGCCGCCCACAACCGGGTGGCCGCGGTGCAGCGCGAGCTGTACTTCCGCGACGCCGAGCGCAACCGCGAGTACAAGATCGCCGAGGGCGAG
>JBGPZN010000216.1:0-6101 GCA_041493815.1 Methylomirabilia bacterium | reverse complement strand
CGCGACCACGCGTGGCGCAGCATCGCCCCCGACTTCGCGACGGCGGTGGCGATGGCCGAGGCGGGAGCGCCGTTCCAGATCGCCGCCGAGCGGCGCTACGACCGATCCGGCGATCCCCGCCGGCTGCGGGCGGCGCTGGCGGCCGGCGCGACGGTGTTCCTGCCGCAAGTGCACCAAGTCTTGCCCCGCCTCATGCGGCTCATGGTCGCTCTGAGGGTGGCGCTCGTGGGGCCGCTGCGTGAGGAGACCTCGTTCCTGTTCGCGGTCGAAGGACGTGGCCGCCCGGGTATGGGTCCCCACCACGACGGCCGGGTCGATGCGTTCTGGCTTCAGCTCGAGGGGCGGCGCACGGTCACCATCGGACCGCCCGTCCGCCCGGGCACGCCGCCGGACCTCGATCCACGACAGACACGCCGTGGGCGGGGCTGGCGCACGCTCGACCTGGCGCCGGGCACGCTGTTCCACCTGCCTCCGTGGACGCCGCACGACGTGGTCTGCCACGGCCGCTCGCTGGCGCTGTCGCTCACGTGGCGCGCCCTCGACGCGCGCGGGCGCCGGGCATCGCCGTCGGCCCGGCGAGCCGGGCTGGCCGCGTGGGACGTTGTCTCCGGCGGCGTCGACGCGGTCCCGCCGACGTCACGATCGCGCCTGTGGACCCAGGTGCCGTGCGTCGCCGGACCAATCACGGCCGGCGGCTTCGCTCTCGTGACGCCTGACGGAGTGTTGCGTCTGCCAATCGCCGCCCGGCCCGTCGCCGCCCTGCTGGCACAGATGCCGGGCCTCCCCGTCCCCCGTGGACGGCGAGCCAGCGCTGCCCTGGCGCCGTTACTCGCTCACGGCATCCTCGCCCCTCAGGACCTGCCGCTTCGCATTCGTCCCGACGATCACCGCGCACTGGATGGCTGGCGATTCGGCTGAACGGGTCTGAACACCTCGCAGGCTGCTCAAAAAGCAGCCTGCTAGCCGGCGGCGGGGGCGCTGTGGCGGCGGTGACGGCGACCGCCTCGGCGCGAACGGCGCCGGCGATGGCCATCGTCCTGCGGACCGTCGCTCGGCGGAGCCGGCGCGGGCGCCGGAGCCGATGCCGGGGCAGGTGACCCGGCGGCGAGAAGTCGCTGCGCGGCCTCGACCTCGGCCCGACGCTCGTCGAGCGAGCGACTGTCCCGCGACGAGGGGCTGGGGGCCGGCTTAGGCGCGACAGGCGCGACAGGTTTGACGTCGATCGGCTCAAGCTCGGCCGACTCAGCATCGAGAGGCTCCGCCTCCATCGGCGTCTGCGCGGCCGAGTGGGAATCGACCAGCGTGATGTGGCCGGAGCGGCTCACCGTCAGCTCGCGGATCCGCCGAAGACGCGTGATGAGCCGCGGCGAGCCCGACGTCCGGCTGAAGCCGCGCCCCTTGAGCGCGTTGGCCAGCGTGTCGAGCGTGACGGCGCCGCCCGGCGCGCCGCCGATGAGATCACGCGCCACGCCCAGCAGCTCGTCGTGCGGCGCGGTATGCGGCTCCGCCGCCGCCACCTGGCGGGCTGCCGGTAGCGGGGCGGCGTGCGCGATCGGCGTCTCGCGGCGCGCGTAGCCGCCGCGACGGCCACGCCGGTATCGGCCGCCGGACGACGGCTCGACGCGGGGCTCGGCGGCGGCGGCAACGGGCTCGGCCTCACGCGGCAGGCCCGTGAGCCCGCGATACGACAGGCGCCGGAACGAGATGCCGAGGCTCGTGGCGACGTCGCCGACCGCATCGAAGGCGCGGTCGTCGGACAGGATCTCGAGGATGTCGCCTGGTCGCGCGGTACCGAGCCAGACGCCGGCCGCCACCGCGATCCGTAGATCGCTCCAGTCCTTCACACCAACCGACGGCGCGCTGTGCAGCAACTGGGCGCCGTGGCCCGCGAGCAAGCGGGCGGTGTCGTGGCCGATCACCCGCCAGTTGCCGACGGCGACGAAGTCGGTGCGGCGCCCCAGACGATCGACCGAGAGGTAGTCGATGACCCGGGCGATGTGCTGCGGGCGGCTGGTGTTCTCGACGTCGAAGAAGATGGCCCGGCGGCTGGTCGGAAACGGCCGCTCGGGCTCGGGGGGTCGGGCCGCCGCCCGGGCGGCGAAGGCATACTCAGGGTTGGCGAACTCGATCTCGACCGGAGCCGGCTCGGCCTGAGGTTCCGGCGGCGCCGTCGCGGTCTCGACCGTAGGGGTTGCGGCCGGCGGGGCAGCTGCCCGAGAGGGTCTCGGCTTGCGCCTCGCCCGGCTTCGCTTTGGTTTGGTTCTTTTCCTGGGTTCGGTCACATCGTGCCGGTGAGTGTGGCGTACCGAGCGTATCACGGATGTCACCGGCGGGGAGGTGGAAGGCGCGATGGTGTAGGATGCGGCCGCCATGAGCGAGCCGGCGCGCGATCCGGGCGAGGCCGATCTCCGGTTCGCGCTCGTACGTCTGCGTTACGGCGACCGGCTCACGGCCGAGCAGCTCGACGCCCTCCGCCGTGCGGTGGAGACGATCGTGGAGCAGGTCGCCGCGCTTCGCACCGTGCCCCTGACCAACGCGGACGAGCCGCTGCAGCGCTTCGTCCCCTTCCGCGCCGACGAGTGAACCCGGTCTACACCCCGGTGCGCGAGCTGGCCGAGGCGGTGCGTGCCCGCCAGGTGTCGCCGGTAACCCTCACCGAAGCATTTCTCGACCGTCTGGAGCGGCTGGGGCCGCGCTACAACGCCGTCGTCACCGTGACCCGCGAGCGGGCCCTGGTCCAGGCCCGCCGGGCCGAGGGCGAGATCGCCGCCGGCGGCTGGCGCGGCCCGCTGCACGGCATCCCCTACGGCGCCAAGGACCTGCTGGCCACGGCCGGCGGCATCCCGACGACCTGGGGCGCCGCCCCGCTACGCGCCCAGACGTTCGACTTCGACGCCACGGTTGTCCAGCGACTCGAGCAGGCCGGTGCCGTGCTCGTGGCCAAGCTCGCGATGGTCGAGCTCGCCGGGGGGATGGGCTACCGGCAGCCGAACGCCTCGTTCACCGGCCCCGGCATCTCGCCGTGGGGCGGTGCCTGGAGCGGCGGCTCGTCGAGCGGCTCCGGCTCGGCGGTCTCGGCGGGGCTCGTGCCCTTCGCCATCGGCTCCGAGACCTGGGGCTCGATCCTCTCGCCGGCCGCCAACTGCGGCGTCAGCGGTCTGCGGCCGACGTACGGCCGCGTGAGCCGTCACGGCGCGATGGCGCTGTGCTGGACGCTCGACAAGCTGGGCCCGCTGGCGCTCACGGCCGACGACTGCGGCCTGGTGCTCGACGCGATCGCCGGCCCCGACCCCCGCGATCCGACCGCCGCCCCGCGGCCGTTTCGCTATGACGCCGGCGACGTGCCCGGCCGGCGCTTTCGATTCGGGGTGATCCGCGACGTGGCAGCGGCGGCGGAGGAGCCGGTCCGAGACGCCTTCAGCCGCTCGCTCGAGCTCCTGAGCCGGATCGGCACGGTGGAGGAGGTGACGATCGCCGATCTGCCGTACGAGGCGATCACGCGAACGATCCTGATGGCCGAGGCGGCCAGCGCCTTCGAGGAGATGATCGAGAGCGGTGCGATCGCCGGCTTGACCGCGCCCGAGGACCGCTTCACGGCGTACGCGCGCGACGCCATCCTCGCCAAGGACTACATCAAGGCGCTGCGGCTGCGGACCTTCGTGGTCCGCGAGGCCGACCGCGTGCTGTCGAGCCTCGACGCGCTCGTCGCCCCCGGCCGCCCGGCCGTCGCCTCGCCCCTCGACCAGGAGTTCCGTAGCGCCGCCCGCGGCAACGTTCCCGACGTCATGGGGGCCATCGGCAACGCCGCCGGCCTGCCGGCGATCGCGGTGCCCAACGGGTTCACCGAGAGTGGGCTGCCCACCAGCCTGCAGTTCATGGGCCGCGCATGGGAAGAGAACACGGTCCTCGCGGCCGCCCGCGCCTGGCAGGGCATCACCGACTGGCACCTGCGCCGGGCGGCGGTAGACGCGTAGTCCCGGAGGGCCCGCGCGTCCGCGCCGTCACTCGGGGTATGCTATTTGATATGACGACACCAGCCAGCGACCCGTTCGAGTCCCTGCTGTCCCGTCGCGCCCGCATCGGTTGGGGGGTGGCGGTCGCAACGCCCCGGCCGTCGATGAGCGCGCTCTACGAGTTCGGCGGCGGCTACCCCGACCCCGCCTCCTTCCCCTACGACGGCATGGTGGAGGCCACCGCCCGCATGGTGAAGGCCGAGGGCGCCGCCGCCATGACCTACGGCGAGCCGCAGGGCTATCGCGGGCTGCGCGAGCTGATCTGCACCAAGTACGAGCGCTTCGAGAGCTTCAAGACCGAGCCCGAGAACATCATCGTCGCCAACGGTTCCGGCCAGGCGCTGGCGCTGGCCTTCAGCGCCTTCGTCGATCCCGGCGACGTCGTCATCTGCGAGGCACCGACCTTCTCCGGCTCGCTCAACACCATCCGGCGGCACGGTCCCGAGATCCTCGACGTCCCGGTGGACGATGAGGGCATCGTGACGGCGGCGGTGCGGGAGCGGCTGGTCGGCCTGCGCCGCCGGGGACGGCAGTGCAAGCTCATCTACACGATCGTCAACTTCCAGAACCCGGCCGGGCCCAGCCAGTCGCTACGCCGGCGGCACGAGCTGATCGAGCTGGCCCACGAGTTCGACACGATGATCCTCGAGGACGACGCCTACGGCGAGCTGCGCTTCGAGGGCGAGACGCTGCCGCCCCTCTACGCGCTGGACCGCGGCGGCCGCGTGATCCGCGCCGGCACGCTGTCCAAGATCCTGGGCGCCGGCGTGCGGATCGGCTGGCTGTGCGCGCCGCGCGAGCTCATCCCGGCCTTCCAGGGCTTCCTGTTCGGCGGCGGCGTGAATCCGTTCATGTCGCGCGTGGCCACCTACTACCTGCGCGACCACCTGGTCGAGCACGTGGAGCGGCTGATCGATGTCTACCGCGCCAAGCGCGACGCGATGCTGCGCGGGCTCGCCGAGGGTCTCGGCGGCACCGACTACGTCGTCAGCCGGCCCGAGGGCGGGTTCTTCCTCTGGATGCGGCTGCCGGCCGGCACCGACACCAAGCGGCTGGCGGAGCTCGCGGCCGAGTCCCGCGTGCAATACACGCCGGGTTCGGCGTTCTTCGCCAACGGCGGCGGCCAGGACTTCATCCGGCTGGCGTTCAGCTACGAGTCACCCGAGAAGTGCTACGAGGGTGCCCGCCTGATCGCCAGGGCCATCGTCGGCGCCGCAGCCTCCACGTCGTAATCCCGATAGGCGTGTCGGTTCTTGCTCAGGCGGACGTCGGCCGTGTCTCATGTATGCACACGTGACGCTCAAGGGCACGGCTGGTCAGTCTGGCGCTTTGTGTGTCACTTCGCACGGTTCGCGAGGTCGCAACCGTGCGAAACTTGCGGAAATTCGCTTGGCACTAGCTTTGCGACAGTGTGACGGCCATTATGCGATCCCGTGCCCAACTGACCACACCCCGGCTCCATATCCCGCTCGCGCGACTGGCCCTGTGCGTCGACTGCGAAGTGTGCTTCGAGATCGGCCCCGACCAGTGTCCCGCCTGCGGCAGCGACACCTGGTCGCCGCTGTCTCGCTTCATCGGCAACGCGTCGGAGAAGGCCGTCGTGCGGGCCGTCCACGCGCTCGTCGAGGAGGCGCGCGGCATCTCGTCGGGCGAGGGCACCCGTCACCTGCTGATCGTGTCGCGCCAGCAACCGAAGCTGTTCCAGATGCTCCAGCGCGAGCTGAGCGACAACCAGTCGGTGAGCGTCATTCAGGATCGGCGCGGCACCGCGCCGCCGCCGAGCGGCCGGATCGCCAACCAGCGCTGGCGCAACGTCGACCACCAGATCCGCGCGCTCGGCTGGGCCATCGTCCGGGCGGAGCCGGGCGGCCGGCCGGCGGAGCGCGAGCACAACGTCGCCCACTAAGTTGACATGGGGGGCTAGTTAACATGGGGGCCCCGACACGGCCCCCAAACCCCCAACGCTCGGACCGCCCCGGCGAAGCCGTGGCGGTCCTCGATAACCCGGGCGGTTGACCCGACCCGATCCTACAGCTAGTCTCGGCGTGCCAACGGAGGTGCGCCATGGCTCGAGTCGACCGACGCGGG
>JBGPZN010000419.1:0-3474 GCA_041493815.1 Methylomirabilia bacterium | reverse complement strand
GATCTCGCGCTTGGAGCGGGCCATGGCGGCTGCGATGCTCTGGCGCATCCGGGCGACGTCCATGCGCGGACGCGCCGCCGGCGGCGGGGCGGCTGGCACCGGCCCAGCGGGTCGAGCCGCCGCAGCCCGTGCGACGTCCTCGCGCGTGACCGCCCCGCCGGCCCCGGTACCGCGCAGCGTGGTGGGATCGATGCCGAGCGTGGCCGCGAGCTTCCGGGCGAGCGGCGAGACGCGCCCGCGCCCGCCGAGCCCCGGTTCCGGAGCCACCGGCAGCCCCGGCGCCGGAGCGGCCCCGGGCGGCGCGACCGGGGCGGCGACGGCCGGCGGCGCCGCCGAGGTCGCGTCCTCGCGGATCGAGGCCAGCACCGTTCCCGTCGGCACGGTCGCGCCCGGCTCGACGAGGACGCGCTCCAGCACGCCGCTCACGAACACCTCGACGTCGATCAGCCCCTTCTCCGTCTCGACCTCGGCGATGACGTCCCCGCGCGCGACCCGATCGCCCGGCTGCTTGCGCCAGGCGATCAGGGTCCCGGCCGTCATGTCGGCGCCGAGGATCGGCATCAGGAACTCAGCCATCGCGGCCGAGCATGGCCCGGGCCGCCGCCGCGATCGTCGCGGGCTGCGGCAGCGCGGCGTCCTCCATGTGCTTGGCGTACGGCATCGGGACCTCGGCGCTGCAGAGCCGCTGCACGGGGCCGTCCAGGTCGTAGAAGCCGCCCTCCATGATCCGGGCGCTCACCTCGGCGGCGAAGCTGCCGGTGCGCCAGCCCTCGTCGACGACCAGGGCCCGGTGCGTCCTGGCGATCGAGGCCAGGATCGTGGCGGTGTCGAGCGGCCGGAGCGAGCGGAGGTCGATCACCTCGGCCGCGAGCCCCTCGGCGGCGAGGAGATCCGCCGCCACCAGCGTCTTCGGCAACGAGCCACCGTACGTGATCACGGTGAGGTCGGTGCCCGCGCGGCGCACGACCGCCCGGCCGATCTCGCCCGGCCCCGCCGCCTCGTCCACCTCGCCTTCCATCGGGTAGAGCGCGGCGTGCTCGAACACGAAGACGGGGTCGGGCTCGCGCAGCGCCGCCAGCAGCAGCGCCCGGGCATCGTCCGCCGTCCCCGGCGCCACGACCTTGATTCCGGGGACGTGCGCGTACCAGCCCTCGAGGCTGTGGGAATGCTGCGCAGCCAGCTGGCGGCCGGCGCCGGTTGCCATGCGCACGACAAGCGGGACGGAGAGCTGTCCACCGGACATGTGGCGCAGCGTCGCCGCGTTGTTCACGATCTGGTCGAGACACAGCAGGCTGAAGTTGACCGTCATCACCTCGACGATGGGCCGCATCCCACCGAGGGCGGCGCCGACGCCGGCGCCGACGAACGTGTTCTCGCTGAGCGGCGTGTCGCGCACGCGCTCGGGACCGAACTCGGCGAGGAGGCCGTGGCTCACCGCGAAGGCGCCGCCGTAGCGGCCGATATCCTCGCCCATCAAGAACACTCGCGGATCGCTCCGCAGCGCCTCCCGGAGGGCGCTCCGCGCCGCCTCGCGATAGGTCATCTTCGTCATCGGCACCCCGGTGGCGTGTAGACGTCCTTCAGCAGGTCCTCGACCGGCTCCCAGGAACCGGCCTCGGCCTCGGCGACCGCGGCGTCGACCTCGGCGGCGACCGACCGCTCGATCTCCGCCACGTCGGCGTCGGCGAGGAGGCCCGCGCCGCGGAGCGCGACGATGAAGCGTGCGATCGGATCGCTCGCCTTCCAGCGCTCGATCTCGTCCTTGGCTCGATAGAGGTCGGGGTCGTACATCGAATGGGCGCGGAACCGGTAGGTGCGCGCCTCGAGGAGGCGCGGGCCCTGTCCGCCGCGAACCGAGGCGGTCGCCCGCCGCGTGGCCGCCTCGACCGCAAGCACGTCCATGCCGTCCACGGCCTCGCCCGGCACTCCGGCCGCCTCGGCCTTGCGCACGATGTCGGTCTGGGCCTGGTGGCGGGCCAGCGCGGTGCCCATCGCATAGAGGTTGTTCTCGCAGACGAAGAGGACGGGCAGCCGCCACAGCGCGGCGAGGTTCAGCGACTCGGCGAAGGCACCCTCGGCAACCGCGCCGTCACCGAAGAAGCACGCGGTCACGGCCGCACGCTTCTGCATGGCGTCGGCGAGGGCGAGGCCGACGGCGACCGGCAGTCCGCCGCCGACGATCGCGTGGCCGCCGTGGAACCGACGCGACACGTCGAACAGGTGCATGGAGCCGCCGCGCCCGCGGCTGCACCCGTTGGCCTTGCCGTACATCTCGGCCATGACGGCGCCGGGCGGGATGCCGCGGGCGAGCGCCTGGCCATGCTCGCGGTAGGTCGCCACGATGTTGTCGTCCGGCGTGAGCGCCTGCATCGCGCCGACCGCCACCGCCTCCTCGCCGATGTAGAGGTGGAGGAAGCCGCGGATCTTGCCGACCGTGTAGAGCTCGGCCGCCTTCTCCTCGAAGCGCCGGATCTGCGTCATCTGACGCAGCAGGTCGAGCCCGCGCTCCCGTGACGGCAACGTCACGCCGAGCCCTCCTCCAGCGTGGAGGTGTCGCCCTCCGGCAGCCCCAGCTCGCGCGCCTTGAGCAAGCGGCGCATGATCTTGCCGCTCCGCGTCTTCGGCAGCGACGCGATGATCTCGATCTCCTTCGGCGCCACCACCGCGCCCAGGCGCGCCCGCGCGTGGGCGAGCAGCGCGCGCCGGAGCTCGGGCGTCTCCGTGAAGCCCGTCTTCAGCGACACGAACGCCTTGACAATCTCCAGCGCCACCGGATCGGGCTTGCCGATGACGCCCGCCTCGGCGACGGCCGCATGCTCCATCAGCACGCTCTCGACCTCGAAGGGGCCGATGAGGTGCCCGGAGGTCTTGATGACGTCGTCGGCACGGCCGACGAACCAGAAGTAGCCGTCGGCGTCCCGCCGGGCCAGGTCGCCGCTGAGATACCAGCCGCCGACGAAACACTTCCGGTACCGGGCGGGCTCGCCCAGGTAATCGCGGAACATCGACGGCCAGCCGGGCCGCAGCGCGAGCTCGCCCTGGACATTCGGCTGCTCCACCACCTCGACGCGGTCGTCGCCGACCCTGTGCACGATCGCCGCCTCGATGCCGGGAAGCGGCCGGCCCATGGAGCCCGGTCGGACCTCCATCGCGGCGAAGTTGGCGATCATGATCCCGCCCGTCTCGGTCTGCCACCAGTTGTCGTGGAAGGGCCGGCCGAACGCCGTCTGACCCCACACGACCGCCTCGGGATTCAGCGGCTCGCCCACGCTGGCGAGGAAGCGCAGGGCGCTCGTGTCGTACTTGGCCACGAGCTCGACGCCGGCCTTCATCATCATGCGGATCGCGGTGGGGGCCGTGTACCAGACGGTGACCCGCTGCTCCTGCAGCGTGCGATACCACCGCTCGGCGTCGAACTCGGCCTCGTCGACGATGCTGGTCACGCCGTTCGTCAGCGGCGCGATGATGCCGTAG
>JBGPZN010000281.1:0-4913 GCA_041493815.1 Methylomirabilia bacterium | reverse complement strand
ATCAAGATCTGGCCGACCGGGATGTAGGTCTCCAGCGTGCTCTGAACGCGCAGAGCTTCTTGCAGCTGCTCAGGCGTGATGAGCTTTTCCTCGATCAACAGCTCGCCGAACCTGCTCCCGTGGCCGGTCTCGCCGTTGCCGACGACGGTCGCACCACCGCCGACGACGGGCGTTGTCTGCACTAACACGTGCCGCCTCCTCGGTTCAGGCCGATCGTTCACCGAACCCTGTATGGTCGTTGCCCCGGCCGACTACACAGCAAGCCGAGTGCCGGACTCGCGCGTGAACGCTAACCGTCGATGAATGCGGGCGATCGTGGGTGCCGGCGCGGCGCAGCACCCGCGAGGCCGGCCGGGGACCGGCCAGTTTGAAGCCAGTACCCCGGTCGCATATCGATCAGCCGCGGTGATAAAGTCCCAGGCCATGGCCTACATTATCGGCATCGACACCGGGGGCACCTTCACCGACTGCGTGGTCATGGATCCCGACGGGTGCCTCGTCACCGCCAAGGCGTCGTCGACCCCCGACGACTTCTCCGAGGGGGTCATGGAGTCGCTCCGGCTGGCCGCCGAACGCCTCGGGATCAGGACCGAGGCGCTGCTCCAGAACACCGCCCGCCTGGCCCTGGGCACCACCGTCGGCACCAACGCCATGCTCCAGCGCCGGGGGGCCCGGGTCGGGCTCATCACCACCCGGGGCCATCGCGACGTCATCCACATCATGCGCGGCGCCCGGGGGGTGCCCGGGCTCAACAACGTCCAGGTGCTGCACTTCCCCGAGAGCGGCAAGCCCGATCCGATCGTGCCCAAGCCGTTCATTGCCGAGGTCAGCGAGCGGGTGGACTGCAAGGGCCAGGTGGTGGTCGAGCTGAACGAGGAGGAGGCCGAGGCGGCCATCGTCAAGCTCGTCGGCAAGGGCGTGGAGGCCATCGCCATCTGCTTCCTGTGGTCGTTCAAGCACGCCGAGCACGAGCGGCGGGTGAAGGCGATGGTGGAGCGCCTGGCGCCCGGCGTCTTCGTCTGCTGCTCGGCCGACCTGATCCCGCGCTGGGGCGAGTACGAACGCACGGTGGCGACCGTGCTGAACGCGTACCTGGGCCCGGTGATGTCGCGCTACCTCGGCCGGCTCGAGTCGCGCGCGCAGGCGGCGGGGCTGCGCTACCCGCTGCAGGTCATGCAGTGCGGCGGCGGCGTGATCCCGGCCGCCGAGTCCGCCCGGCGCGCCTTCCTCACGCTGGACTCGGGGCCGGTGGCCGGCGTACTGGCCTCGCAATACCTGGGCGGCATCATCGGCCACAAGCACGTGATCAGCACCGACATGGGCGGCACCTCGTTCGACGTCGGCCTCGTCTGGGACGGCGAGCCGGTGGCGAGCTACCAGAGCGTGGTCCACCAGTACGAGTACTTCGTGCCGCGCATCGACATCCGCTCGATCGGCAGCGGCGGCGGCTCGACCGTGTGGATCGACGAGATCAGCGGCACCATGCGCGTCGGCCCGATCTCCGCCGGTGCCCAGCCCGGCCCCGCCTGCTACGCCCGCGGCGGCCTGCAACCCACCGTCACCGACGCCGACCTCGTCCTCGGGTACCTCGACCCCGCGACGTTCCTCGGCGGCCGGCTGCACCTCGACGTCGAGCGCGCGCGGCAGAGCTTCGCCCCCATCGCCACGCGCCTGGGGCTCGGCCTCGTCGAGACCGCCGCCGGGGCCGCCCGCGTGGTCGAGCACCAGATGGCGGACCTGATCCGCAAGGCGACGGTGCAGAAGGGCTACGACCCGCGCGACTGCGTGGTCTTCGCCTACGGCGGCGCCGGGCCGGTCCACGCCGGCGTGTACGCGCGTGAGCTGGGTGCTCAGAGCGTGGTGGTCCCGCTCGGCGGCGTCTGCTCGCTATGGTCGGCGCTCGGCGCCGCCTCCGCCGACCTCCTCCATATATATGAGGCGGTGGACATCCAGCCCAGCCCGTTCGATCCCGAGCGGGTGATGCAGCGCTTCCGCGAGCTCGAGGCCCGCGGCGTCGCCCAGCTCGGCGCCGACGGCATCGAGCCCGCCGACGGCCGCCTGGTCCGCTCCGCGGACATCCGCTACAAGGGCCAGATCAACGAGGTCGAGGTGCCGGTGCCGGCGGGGACGCTCGACGCGGCGGCGCTGGCCCAGCTCGTCGCCGACTTCCATCGCCGGTACGAGACCGTCTACGGTCAGGGCGCCGGCTTCCCCGAGGCGCGGGTGGAGATGGTCACGTACCGCGTGCGCGCCTCGGCGGCGAGCGCCAAGCCGCGCATCGTGGCGGCGCGCGAGGCCGGCCGCACGCCGGCGCGCGAGGCCCAGGCCGGGACGCGAGCCGTGTACTGGGCGGAGCTCGGCGATTTCGAGCAGACGCCGGTATTCTGGGGCGAGCGCCTGGTGGCCGGCAACGTCGTGCCGGGGCCGGCCATCATCCAGGTGCCGGACACGACCATCGTGGTGCACCCGTTCCAGACGGCGCGCGTCGATCCGTACGGCAACGTGCTGATCGACCTGGGAGGGAAATGAGCTGAGCGCGATGACGACGCGACGGACGGTGCTCGTCGTCCTGGGGCTCGGCGCCCTCGCGGCGGTCGCCCACGCGCAGCCGGCGCCGCTGGCCTTCGGCGTCCTGAACCAGCAGAGCGCGACCCTGACCGCCGAGCGCTGGAACCCGATTCTGCAGTACGTGAGCACGGCGTCGGGCGTCCCGCTGCGCCTGCGCATGGGCCGCACCGTCGACGACACCGACAACATGATGGGTCGCGGCGAGCTCGACTTCGTGTTCACCAACCACAACTTCCAGTCGGAGTACGAGGGCATCGGCTTCCGCGTCATCGCCCGCTGGGGCGGCGAGCCGATCCGCGGCGTGATCGTCGTCGCCGCCGACAGCCCCGTCCTCCGGCTCAAGGATCTGGCCGGCAAGAAGGTCGCGTTTCCCTCGCGGGAGGCGTTCGTCGCCTACGCGGTGCCGCTGGTGGCGCTCAAGACGGCCGGTGTCACCGTCGAGGAGGTCCTGGCCGGCAACCAGGACGGCGCGCTGGCCCAGCTCAAGGCGCAGCAGGTGCAGGCGGCGGCCGTGAACTCGCGCTTCCTCAAGCAGTACGCCGAGCGGGAGGCGGTGAGCTTCCGCGAGATCTACCTGTCCGATCCCTATCCGGATCTCGCGGTGATCGCGCATCCGCGCGTGCCGGCGGCCACGGTGGACGCCGTGCGGAAGGCGCTGCTCGCGATGAAGAGCGACCCCGCCGCCGCCGCGCTGCTCGAGCGCGTGAAGTTCACCGGCTTCGAGCCTGCCACCAATCGCGACTACGACGGCGTGCGCCGCATCTACCGGCAGATCGGCCAATGACGCCGAGCCTGCGCGCCCTCGTGCTCGGGGTCACGAGCGTGGCCCTCGTCGCCGTCATGGGTGGCGGCCTGCTCGTCGATCTCCGCCAGCGCGTCAAGGGCGCCGAGGGCCGGCTGGACGAGGACAGCCAGCGCCTGGCCGCCGGCACCCTACCGCTGCTCGTCGACGCCTTCGTGGTCGGCGACCTCGCCACCGCCGAGCAGATCCTCCGCCGGGTGAACGCCGGGGGCGTCTGGCGACGCGTGCAGATCCTGGACCCGAGCGGGGCCCGCGTCGTGCTCGACGCTTCGCCGGCGGCCGAGCGCGCGTCCAACGCGCCCGAGTGGTTCCGCGGGTTGCTGACGATCGCGCTGCCCGTGCACCGGCACGTGATCAAGGTCGACCCCGTCGTGTACGCCGTGCTCGTCGTGGAGGCGTCGGCGGCCGCGGTCGAGCGCGATCTGTGGGCGCAGGCGCGCGACATGCTGCTCATCACCGCCGTGTTGCTCGTGACGCTGCTGGTCGTCACCGGCACCATCCTGACCCGGGGCCTGCGTCCGCTCCGCACGCTGGCCGAGCGCGCCACCCGGCTCGGCCGCGGCGACCTCTCGGCGCGCATGCCGGACACGCGCCTGGCCGAGCTGGCGCCCACCGTCGGCGCGTTCAACTCCATGGCCGCCAGCCTCGAGCAGCTCCTGGCCGAGGTGCGGGCCAAGGAGGCGGCCAACCGCCGGCTGGCCGCCATCGTGGAGCAGTCCGAGGAGGCCATCTTCACCGTGGGGCTGGATCAGCGCATCACGAGCTGGAACCGGGGCGCCGAGCTGCTGTTCGGATGGCCGGCCGACGCGGCGCTGGGACGCGCGCTCGACACGCTCTTCGCGCCCGACGCCGGCACCCGCGAGCGCCAGGTCGCCCGGCTGCTCGCCACCCGACTGCCGGAGCGCGTCGAGACCACCGCGCTGCCCCTGCGGACGCCCCCGGTGCCGGTGGTGGTCGCGTCGTCACCCCTGGCCGGCGAGGACGGCACCCAGATCGGTCACATCGTGGTCGTGCGCGACATCACCGCCCGCAAGCGCACCGAGCAGGAGCTGCAGCAGGCCCGCGAGCGCGCCGAGGAGGGCAGCCGCGCCAAGTCGGAGTTCCTGGCCACGATGAGCCACGAGCTCCTCACGCCGATGAACGGCATCCTCGGCACCGCCCAGCTCCTCGACGCCACGCCGCTGACCGCCGAGCAGCGCGAGCTGCTCGACACCGTCGAGCGCTCCGGTGAGGCGCTGCTGCAGGTCATCAACGATCTGCTCGAGATCTCGCGCATCGAGGCCGGGCAGGTCCAGGTGGAGGCGCGCGCGTTCGAGCTGCGCGGCGTCGTCGCCGACAGCGTGAAGCCGTTCGAGCTGCCGGCCCAGCGCAAGCAGCTCGCGGTGACGGTGTCGGTCGCGCGCGACGCGCCGGCCCGCGTGGTGGGCGACCCCGTCCGTCTGCGCCAGGTGCTGGTGAACCTGGTCGGCAACGCGGTGAAGTTCACCGAGCGCGGCGAGGTGGCGGTGACCCTGGAGACGACCGACCACGGCGAGGACGGCGT
>JBGPZN010000638.1:0-2047 GCA_041493815.1 Methylomirabilia bacterium | reverse complement strand
CCGACGATGAAGCCGATACGCGACGCCCGCCCGATGGGTGACGTCCTGCTGGCCGCGGGCCGCGCCGCGCTCGGCACCGAGGAGGGCAAGGGCCCGCTGCCGTGGACGACGTTCGAGCAATATCTCAAGGCCGCGTGGGAGCCGGCCGTGAAGGGCCAATGGGAGGCGGTATTCCACCAGGGCGGCCTCTGGCGCGACGTGACGCCGGCCGCGGTGACGGTGGCGCCGAAGCTCGAGCGCGTCGACGGCGCGACGGCGAAGCTCGACGGTCCCGCCGACGGCTTCGCGCTGCTGCCGTATCCGTCGCTCCGCTTCTACGACGGCCGCAGCGCCACCCGGTCCTGGCTGCAGGAAGTGCCGGATCCGATGACGCAGGTGGCCTGGGATCCGTGGGTCGAGATCAACACGCAGACGGCGGCGCGCCTGGGCATCCGCCAGGGCGACGTGGTGCAGGTGAAGTCGCCGCACGGCGCGATCGAGGTGCCCGCCTACCTGTCGCCGTCGATCCATCCCGGCGCCGTCGCGATCCCGATCGGCCATCACTATGCGCCGTACCACGTCCGCCTGAAGTACGTGCCGGCCACCGCGCCGACCAACCCGATGGCGCTGCTGCCGGCGGCGGCCGACGCCGCCTCGGGGGCGCCGGCCTTCCTGTCGGTCAAGGTGACGCTGGCCAGGACCGGCGGGCGCCGGCCCCTGGCCCTGCTGCAGGCGACGCACGATCAGGACCACCGCGAGATCGCCCAGCACGTCGAGCTGGCCCGGGCCCGGGAGGATGCGCTGCGTGGCGCTCGACCGACGCCGGGCCACCTCAGCATGTACACCGAGCCGCACTACAAGGGGTATCGCTGGGGCATGACGGTCGACGTGGACGCCTGCATCGGCTGCCAGGCGTGCGCGGTGGCCTGCCAGGCCGAGAACAACGTGCCGGTCGTCGGCAAGGCCGAGGCCGCATACGGCCGGCAGGTGCACTGGCTGCGGCTGGAGCGGTGGGCCGAGGGCGACCCGGCGCAGCCGCACAACATGTTCCTGCCGATGTTCTGCCAGCATTGTGAAGTCGCGCCGTGTGAGCCGGTCTGTCCTGTCTTTGCAGCCTATCGGACAGAAGAAGGGCTCAATGGTCAGGTGTACAACCGTTGTGTCGGAACTCGGTACTGCGGCAACAACTGTCCCTACCACGTGCGCCGCTTCAACTGGTGGAACTACGAGGTGCCGGCGCCGCTGGACGTGCAGCTCAACCCGGACGTGACGGTGCGCCAGCTCGGCGTGATGGAGAAGTGCACGATGTGCATCCAGCGCATCGTGGCCGGCAAGGACCACGCCCGCGACGAGAAGCGCGCGGTGCGCGACGGCGACATCCTGACCGCGTGCCAGCAGACGTGCCCGACGCAGGCCATCACGTTCGGCAACCTCAAGGACGACGCCAGCACGGTGAGCAAGCTCACCCACTCGCCCCGCGCCTACCACGTCCTCGACGAGCTGGGCACGCGGCCGGGCGTGACCTATCTGCGCAAGGTCGTGCGCTCGTCGCCGGGGCCGGCGCCCGCCGCCGGGAAGGGACACGCATGAGCGACGCGGATCCCCGTCCGCGCTCGATCGCCGGCGGCGCCCATGCCGCCGAGCCGACGTTCGCCGACGTCAACCGCGACGTCCTCGCGACCCTGCACCCCCCCGGCAACCTCTACTTCGCCTGGATGTGCGTGGTCGGGCTGATCCTCACCTGCGGGATCCTGGCCTGGACCTACCAGATCTTCTACGGCATGGGCGCCGCCGGCAAGCGCACGCCGCAGATGTGGGCGATGTACATCACCACGTTCGTGTTCTGGATCGGCATCGGCCACGCCGGCACGCTGATCTCCGCCGTGCTCTACCTGTTCCGGGCCCGCTGGCGCACCTCGATCTTTCGCGCGGCCGAGGCGATGACGATCTTCGCGGTGCTCACGGCCGGGCTGTTCCCGCTGATCCACGCCGGCCGCATGTGGTTCGCCTACTTCCTGCTGCCGTACCCGAACCAGCGCGACCTCTGGCCCAACTTCAAGTCGCCGCT
>JBGPZN010000064.1:0-11044 GCA_041493815.1 Methylomirabilia bacterium | reverse complement strand
GGGGGCCCCCCGACCCGCCCCCCAACCCCCCCCCCGGGTTGGGCCCCCCCCCCAAAACGCGGGGCCGCTCCTCTATAGGCCTACAGGCTTCTACTTACAGGCTTTGTCCCATCCCTCGGCCGGGAGTCGCGACCCAGGTAGTAGTTGATCCACGAGCTGGTGCCCTGTAGCTGTCGGTCGGGCGGGGGCACGTAGGTCTTGAGGCCGTCGATCCGACCCGCCGCGCGCGCGCGGTCGTAGACGCTCACCCACACGCACGGCTGGTCGGGGACGACCTCGCACCAGCCGTCGCGGGTGCCGCCGCAGGGGCCGTTGCGTAGCTGCTTGGGGCACGTCTGCGGACACACGTACTCCAGGTGCCCGAGCACGCAGTTGCCGCACGCCTGGCAGCCGAAGAGCGGTTTCTTGAGGGCCAGCTCCACCCGCTCGAGCGCGGCCGCCGCCGGACGCGAGCGATCGACCCAGCCCAGCACGCGCGCCAGCCGCCGGCCCATCCACGTGCCGCGCGTCACCGGCATCAGCCGCCCCAGCCGCTCGATCCATCGCGGAACGGCACCGGTGCGCGGGCGGGGAGTGGGCGTGCGCGCGTCGAGATAGAAGCCGGCGGGATCGCCGTACCCGAGCTCGGCGGCCAGCGCCTCCCACTGCGGGAACAGCTCCTCCGCGCGGCGGATGATCCAGGCGATCTGCTGCGCGTCGTGGGTGCCGCCCAGATAGGCGCCGGCGTAGCCGAGCCCACGCAGGACCGCCACGGTCCGCGCCGCTCGCTCGAGCCGGGCGCGGCGCCCGCCGTCGCGGGCCTGGCTCTCGGCCCGCACGACGGCGAGCAGCTCGGGCGACACCCAGCAGCCCGGCGGCTCGCCCCGGGCCATCCGCTCGGCCGTCCTGGGGCCCAGCACGTAGACGTTGCCGAGCAGCGGCGTCGACAGCCCCCGCGCGTCGAGGTAGCGCTTCAGCTCGGCGAACTTGCGCGCGTCCCAGCCGACCTGGGTGATGGCCAGATCGGCGCCGGCGTCGATCTTCTTCTCGAGCTTGACGTACTGGTAGACGCAATCGGCCTCGGTGTACTTGAACGGCGAGACGGCCACGGCCGTGTGGAACGGCATGCCGTCGCGACGCAGCGAGGCGATGAGCTGGACGAGCTGCACGGAGTCGAGATCGAAGACCGGCGGCTGATCGCCCTTCTTCGGGAAGTCACCGGTGAGCGCGAAGACGTTCTCGAGCGACAGCGCGTGCATGTCCTCGAGCGTCTTGCGCAGGCCGTGGCGGTCCTGGCTCACGCACGTCAGGTGCAGGTTGGGCGTGAGCCCGCGGGCGCGGGCGGCCGCGGCCACCCGCAGCGGGTCGTGCCCCATGGCGCCGCCGGCGTAGCTCGTGATGCTGCCGGCCACGACCTGCGGCAGCCGGGCCAGGCTGGAGGCCGTCTCCAGGAGCTGCGCCTCGCGGCTCAGCGCCGAGGCGACCAGCTCGACGACGTAGCTGAAGCGCCCGGCCGCCAGCGCCTCCCTGAGCGGCGTGGTCATCCGGTGAGCTCCTTCCGCACCAGCCGCGTGCCCTCCACCATCGCGGAGAGCTTGGCGAACGCGACGTCGCGCGGCAGGTGCAGGAGGCCGCAGTCCGGGTTGACGGTGATCCGCTCGGCCGGCAGCACCTCGAGCGCCTGACGGATGCGCTCGGCCACCACGCCGGCCGGCTCCACGTCGTGCGCCTTCACGTCGACGACGCCGAGGCCGACCGTGAAGGGCGGATCGAACTCCTTGAACAGACGCAGGTCGTCGCCGCCGCGGCGCGCGAACTCCAGCGTGAGCTGGTGGATCTTGGCCCCCAGCACGGCCGGGAACAGGTACCGGTAGCTGCCCTCCCACGACGGCTTGCCGTACCGGTTGCCGTAGCAGACGTGCAGGCTGAAGCGGGCGTCGACGCCCTCGACCAGCGTGTTGATGGCGCGCACGCCCCACGGCAGGTCGGCGGGGAACCCGGAGTAGTACGGCTCGTCGATCTGGATCTCCTCGGCGCCGGCGCGGACCAGCTCGCGCAGCTCGAGGTTCATGATCCGCGCGAGCTCGACGGCGAACTCCTCCTCGCCCGGGTAGTACTCGTTGCGGATGCGCTTGACCAGCGAGTGGGGGCCGGTGATCGACACCTTCGTGCGCCGCTCGGTGAAGCGACGCAGGAAGCGGAAGTGCTCGACGAGGCCCAGCGGCGCCATCGGCATGCGCGCCCGCACCACGCTGTCGTAGAAGTCGTAGTAGGAGGCCTTGGCGCCGCGATCGATCTCCACGCCCGGCAGCCGCAGCGCGAAGTAGTCGATCATGTTGTCGCGCCGCAGCTCGCCGTCGGAGACGACGTCGATGCCGGCGACCTCCTGGTCCTTGATGGCCGCCTTCACCGCGGCGTCGTGCATCTCGTCGAGGTCGTGGGCGGTGATCCGGCGGCGCAGGTAGTCGTTCTTGGCGCGCTCGAGCCAGCCCGGCATCGAGTAGCTGCCGACGACGGCGGTGGAGAGTAGCAAGCCGGCCATGGGGTCCCTCACTCCCGAAGGGTCGTATAGAGGATGGACGTGCGCGAGCCGGGGCGGTAGCGGAACGGCGCGAAGTGCACGTCGAACCCGGCCCGGGCGCCGACCACCCGCAGCAGGGCGCCGTTGACCCAGTTCACGACCGAGCCGTCCAGCTTGCCCGGCCCCCGGAAGCCCTGGCGGTACTCGTCCATCGTGGTGACGAAGATGTCCTGCACCTGCAGATAGCCGCGCGGGTGCAACAGCGGGACGGTGTTGACGAAGCTCTCCACCGCGCCGCGCGAGATGTGGAAGCGGATGTCGGCCGGTGCTCCCGCCAGCAAGTCCTCGAGGTGCTCGGGCGCGAGCCCGGGCGGCAGCGGCACGTCGGCGATGCCCTCCAGCAGCCGCAGGCGCTCTTCCAGGCGCAGGCCGTCCCAGAACTGCCGCCAGAACGCCACGCCGCGCGCGCGATCGCCGAAGAGATCGGGACCGACCTCGAGCAGCCGGCCTACCGTCGCCGGCAGGTCGGCCGGCGTCAGGTTGTGGGCCGCGCACAGCGCCTGGGCCGCCGGAAGCGGCAGGTAGGGTCGCACCTCCACGAGGTAGAGCCGGCCGTCGCGACGCACCAGCTCGTCCACCGGCAGGTTGTCGTAGACGTTCGTGAGATGAATGTAGAGGATCTTGTAGCGCAGGAACGACAGCGCCCGCATCGGGTTGAGCGCGTCCATGGCGATCGCGCTCACCACGTTCTGATGCGCGCCGACCGCGCTCATGGCCCGGTCGAGCGTCGGCAGCGAGTAGTCGCCGAGCAGGAAGCGCAGGCGCGGATAGAAGCTCGTCGAGCGCGCCTCGTCGAGCGCCTTGAAGCGGTCGAGCCAGAGGCCCGCCCGCGTGCCCGCGCCCACGCCGATCTCCAGCGCGAAGATCTCGGGCGGGAGCTGGCCGCGCTTGTCCAGCTCGACCAGCAGCGTCCAGAAGTCGGCGACGCCGTCGGCCACCGCGTCCGGATGGTTGGCGTCGGAGCGGCCGCTCGGCAGCGCCGCCTCGAAGCCGCGCCCGGTATCGCGCTCCCAGTCGGCGACCCGCTGCCAGAAGAGCCGGTTGCACGGCCAGATGAGGCTCTGGCTCAGCGGCGTGAAGTCGCCGAGGACGACGCCGTCAGCCGGGGCGAGGGCGGCGGCGAGGTGCTCGCCCAGGCGCTCGGGCCGGGCCTGGCGGACGTCGATGGCGATCTCGGCGAGCGCGAGCGGCTCGCCGGAGGCGTCGGCACCGCGGCGGACGCTCACCGGCTCGCGGAAGTTGGCCTTGTACTGGAGCCAGTCGAGGTGCACGCGCAGGTGCGGCAGCAGCTCGGGGTCGAGCCGCCCCTGGTCCAGCAGGCCGAAGAGCGCCGTGACGATGTTGCTGGCGTCGGTCGCGCCCGAGGCCGGCAGGAAGTTCAGATGGACGATCATCTACCGTCCGACCCTCACTTCATCGTGTTCGGCAGCCAGAGCGCGAGCTGGGGGAAGACCATGAGGAGGGCCGTGGTCAGGACGAGGGCGATCATCAGGATGCTGGTCCCCGTGTAGACCTTCATGAGACTCACGTTGCCGCTGGAGCTGACCACGAACGCGATCATGCCTACCGGGGGGAACACGAGTCCCATCGCCACCATCAGCATCGACATGACCCCGAACCAGACGGGGTCGAACCCGAGCGAGGTGATGAGCGGGAACGTCAGCTGCAGGGTGAGCAGGAGCAGCGGCAGCTCGTCCATGAACATGCTCACCACGAAGTAGGTGACCACGATGCCGATCATGACGACCCAGCGGTTGAGGTTCATCTCGGTCACCACGGCCACGACCTGCTGGGGGATCTTGCTCATGGCCATGTAGTACCCGAACACGGTGGCGCCGATCAGGATCATGAAGATCAGGGCCGAGGTCTTGACGGTTTCGCGAACCGCGTCGAGGGCGCCGGCCCAGGTGAGACGGCCGAAGAGGAAGCCGATCGCCCCCGCCAGGAAGGCGCCGAGGGCGCCGACCTCCGTCGGGGTGGCCACGCCCGTGTAGAGGAGCACCACCACCAGCACGATCAGCAGCAGGCTCGACCAGATCCGGCCCAGGCTCGCCCAGCGCTCCCTGGCCGAGACGACGTACGTCTCGGGCGCGTGGGCGGGTCGCACCCTGACCCAGACGAGGATCGCGGCCGTCAGGAAGATCGCGACGATGATGCCGGGGACCACGCCGGCGATGAGCAGCTTGCCGATCGACGTCTGGGTGGAGATGCCGTAGATCACCATGCCGACGCTGGGCGGGATCAGGATGTCGAGCGTCGCGCCGATCCCGATCGCGCCCGCCGCCAGCTCGTCCGAGTAGCCGTGGCGGCGCATCTCCGGCATCGCGATGCTCGACATCACCGCCGCCGCGGCCAGGCTCGCCCCCGACATGGCGCCGAAGATGCCGCACGCGAAGACGGTGGCGATGGCGAGGCCGCCCTTGACCCGCGAGAGCCAGTTGGCACCGGCCATGAAGAGGTCGCGGGCGAGGCCGCCGGAGGCGGAGAAGTAGGCCATGAGGATGAACATGGGGATCGTGGTCAGCACGTACTCGGCAGTGACGCCGAACGGCGTCGTCCCCAGGATCCGGAGGATCACGTTCAGATCGCCGCCGAGCAGGTAGATGCCGACGATCCCCGCCGTCGCCAGCGAGAAGGCGATCGGGACCCCCAGGAGCAGCGCGACCACCATGACGAGGAAGGGCAGGTAGACCATCGGGCTAGCCGCCGCCGCCGACGTCGGTGAAGAGGCTGGAGCGCCCCTTCCGGACTTCGCCGAGGTCGATCAGCATCATGAGCGTGGTGAGGAACAGCCCGACGGCGACGACCAGGTGTGCGGGCCACAGGGGCAGGTCGAGGGTAACGAAGGTCGTCTTGGTGGTCAGCACGTGGCGCGTCTGCTGGAAGGTCGCGAAGACGAGCGCCGCGCAGTAGAGGATGGAGACGACCTGGACGGCGTGGTTGACGGCCAGTCGCGGGATCCGGCCGAGGCGGTCGACGAGGAACGTCACGCGGATGTTCGCGCCCTGGCGGTAGGCGTACGGCAGGGCCAGGAAGATCACCGCGACCATCAGGTAGTTGGTGGTGAGCTCGTAGGCGGCGAGGATGGGGCGGTTGAAGAGGTACCGTCCCACCGCGTCCGCCGTCGTGAGCAGCATCATGGCAAAGGTGGCCAGCGCGGCCACCAGGGTCAGCACCCGTTCGCAGCCGTCCAGCCACCTTTGCATGGGCCTAGGGGTCGTACCGCTTGATGGCCTCCCGCAGATCGTTGAGGAGCTGGCGGCCGGGCAATCCCTTGGCCTCCATGCTCTTCAGCCACTCCTCCTCGATCGGCTTGAGCTTGGCCGCCCAGCGCTGGCGTTCCTCGGCCGGCAGGGTATAGATGGTCCCGCCCGCCTTCTTGATCGCCTCGATCCCGACGAACTCGTTCTGATCCCAGACCTTGCCGTTGAACTCCGCTCCCCACGAGCCGGAGAGATCGTCGATCACCTTGCGGAGGTCAGGTGGAAGGCTGTCGTACTTTTTCTGGTTCATCAGCGTGAACAGGGGGGCGACGTAGAGGCCGGACGCCACGTGATGCTTGAGCACCTCGGCGATCTTGAAGGACGAGATCGCCTCCCACGGGAAGATGGTCCCATCCACCGTGCCCCGCTCGAGCGCCGTGTAGGTGTCGGGCGCGGGGATGCTCACGGGGATGGCGCCGAGGGTCTTCACCATGTTGGTGAGCATGGGGGTCGCCGCCCGGATCTTGAGCCCGGCCAGGTCCTCGAGCACCTTGACCTGCTTCTTGGCCAGGTGGAAGTGGCCGGGCGGGTGCACCCAGAACCAGAGCACCTTCACGTCCTTGAACTCGTTCTTGAAGTGCTTGTCGAAGACCGACATGACGGCCAGGCTGCCGCCCCGGGAGGACTTGAACAGCCCCGGCAGCTCGAGCGCCGTGATGAGCGGGAACCGGCCGGGCGTATAGCCGGGGACGGTGAACCCCATGTCGGCGATCCCGTCCTTGACCATGTCGTAGTGATCGACGGCCTTGCCGAGCGTGCTGCCGGGAAAGATGGTGATCTTGATCCGGCCGCCGCTCTTTTCCTCGACCATCTTGGCCCAGGGCACCATCACCCCCGTGTGATGGCCGTGGACGGCGCTGACCCAGCTCGAGAACTTCAGCTCGATCGGCTTGTCCTGGGCGGCGAGCGGACCGGACGACATCCCGACGAGGGCGAGGACCAGAGCGACGATCATCCAGATGTGGGGCATCGCGTCTCCTCCGTTGGAGCTGGAGCGGTCGGTTGCGGGCGCCCGGATCGTAGCCCCGCCGCGGCCGGCTTGTCCAGCGCCGTGCGCTTGACGGCAGCCGGTGGGATGCCCGATCGATTCGATCCTCGGTGAGGTAGGCCTGACGGCCGTCGCACCGCGCGCCACTACTTGCCGCGGATCGCCTCGAGGACGAGCGCCGGATGCTTGGCCGCATCGCTCACGCGCGCCCAGTGCTTGCGGACGACGCCATCCGGCCCGATCCACACGGTGGAGCGAATCACGCCGGTCGTCTTCTTGCCGTACATCATCTTCTCGCCGTACGCGCCCCACGCCACCATGACCTTGCGCGACGGATCCGACAGCAGCGTGAACGGCAGCTTGTACTTCGCGCTGAACTTCGCGTGCGAGGCCGTGTCGTCCGCCGACACGCCGAGCACGACCACGCCGGCGCGCCGCAGGTCGGCCCAGAGATCGCGGAAGCCGCAAGCCTCCTTCGTGCACCCCGGCGTGTCGTCCCTCGGGTAGAAGTAGACGACCACGTCCTTGCCCTTGAAGTCCTTCGGCGAGACGCGCTCGCCGGAGGCGTCCTCGAGGGTGAAGGCGGGGGCCTTGCGGCCTTCCGCGATCACGGCCACGCGCGCGTCTCTCAGGCCTGCTTGAGAATCGTGTCGGCGTCGCTCACCTCGAACTTGCCGGGCCCCTCGACGTTGATCGCCTTGACGACGCCGTTGTCGACGAGCATCGAGTAGCGCTGCGAGCGCACGCCCATGCCGCGCGAGGTGAGGTCCATCTCGAGGCCGAGCGCCTTGGTGAAGACGGCGCTGCCGTCGGCCATCATGCGCACCTTGTTGTCGGCCTTCTGGTCCTTGCCCCAGGCGCCCATGACGAACGCATCGTTCACCGACACGCACCAGACCTCGTTGACGCCCTTGGCCTTGAGCTTGTCGATGTTCTGCACGTAGCTGGGCACGTGCTTGGCCGAGCAGGTGGGCGTGAACGCCCCCGGCAGGCCGAATATCACGACCTTCTTGCCCTTGGTCAGGTCACTGACGTTGAAGGCGTTGGGGCCCACCGTGCAGCCGGGCCGCTCGTCCGTGACCAGCTCGGTCAGCGTTCCGTCGGGGATCCGGTCACCTACCTTGATCGCCATGGTCATCTCCTTGTGAGGGTGCTCGGCGTCAGCAGCGCGCGCGTCGAAGCCTACCACGGGTTGGGCTACAATCGCCCGCGGAGGAGGCCGTCGATGGCGTCGGTGGCATTCGGCATCTTCGATCACGTCGACCGCGGCGACGAGCCGCTCGGCACGCTCTACGAGCAGCGGCTGCGCATGGTCGAGGCGGCCGACGCGGCCGGCTTCCGTACCTACCACGTGGCCGAGCACCACGCCACGCCGCTCGGCATGGCGCCCGTGCCGGGCATTTTCCTCGCGGCCGTGGCCCAGCGCACGCGGCGCCTGCGCTTCGGCCCGCTCGTCTACCTGCTCCCGCTCTACACGCCGCTGCGCCTCATCGAGGAGATCTGCATGCTCGACCAGCTCAGCGGCGGGCGCTTCGAGCTGGGGGTGGGGCGCGGGATCTCACCCTACGAGCTGGCCTACTGCGGTGTGGACTTCCTGGCGGCGCAGGAGATCTACGAGGAGTCGCTCGAGATCATCCTGGCCGGCCTGCGCGGCGGCCGGCTCACGCACCACGGCCGCCACTACACCTATCGCGGCGTGCCCATGGAGCTCACGCCCGTGCAGACGCCGCATCCGCCGCTGTGGCAGGGCGTGGTGCGCCCCGACGGCGCCGCCGACGCCGCCCGGCGCGGCGTCAACATCGTCAGCACGCTCGGCAGCACCGCGCTCAAGCCCCTCGTCGAGCGCTACTTCGAGGCATGGAGCGCGCCGCCGGGCGCCCCGACGCCCCTGGTCGGCGTGCAGCGCTCGGTCTTCGTCGCGGACACCGATGCCGAGGCGCTGAAGCTGGCGCGGCCGGCCTATCAGCGCTGGTACGAGAGCCTCACGCACCTGTGGCGGCAGTTCAACACGGTGCCGATGCGATTCGCCGAGACGCTGGACCGCGCGATCGAGATCGACACCGCCGTCGTCGGCTCGCCGGCGACCGTGCGCGCGGAGGTCGAGCGCCACCTCGCCACCAGCGGCTGCAACTACTTCGTCGGCCGCTTCCTCTACGGCAATCCGCCGTTCGAGGCCGCCATGCGCTCGCTCGATCTCTTCGCGCGCGAGGTGATTCCCTTTTTTCATGGGGGCCCCGACATGGCCCCCAAACCCCCCGACGTTCGTCGCGCCCCGGCGTAGCCGTGGCGCTCCTCGACAATGCGCTCGGGCTTGGGGGCCCCGAGATGGCCGCTTGATTGACATGGGGGCCCCGAGATGGCCCCCAAACCCCCGACGCTCGTCGCGGCCCCGGCGTAGCCGTGGCGCGCCTCGGCGCCGCGAGGCGTGTTTGGTGGCGCTGCGCGGGCGGCGCTATGATGGTTTGGACAGTGTCTCGCGCGGTGCTCCTCCTCCTCGTCCTCGCTTCAGTCGGGTGCGCGACCGCCGCGCCGCCCGCTCCCCCGGCGATAGCGAGCGCCGACGTTCGACCTCCGCTCCCGGGTGAGCCCGCGCCGGCGCCGGCGGCCGCCCGCGCCCAGCTCGAGCGCGGTCAGGCGCTCATCGCGCGCGGCGAGATGGCCGCCGCCGCGACGGCGCTGCGGGAGGCGCTGCGGCTGCAGCCGGAGCTCGTCGCCGCCCGGGCGGCGCTCGGGCAGGCGCTCTACGGCCTCGGTGATCTCGACGGCGCGGTCGAGGAGCTGCGGGCCGCGCTGCGGCGGCAACCCGACGCCGTCGACGCGCGCCTGACGCTGGCCACGGCGCTGGTCGCGCGGCAGGAATGGCCGGCCGCCCGCGAGGAGCTCGAGCGCGTGCTGAGCGCGCAGCCCGATCGGCTGCAGGCGCGGTACGTGCTCGGCGTCGTGCGCTACGCCCAGGGCGATGTCGTCGGCGCCATCGACGCCTACCGGCGCGTGCTCGCCGCCGATCCGCAGCAGCAGGACGCGCGCTACAACCTGGGGCTCGTGCTCAAGCTGGCGCGACGCGAGGCCGAGGCCACGCCCGAGTTCGTCGTCGCCGCGCAGGCCGGCCACGCGCGCGCACAGTATTTCGCGGGCACCGCCTACGCCGCCGGGCTCGGGGTCGAGCGGAGTCTGGCGACCGCGATCGCCTGGTGGTTCCAGGCGGCCGAGCAGGGCGTGCCCCAGGCCGAGGACGCGCTCGCGCAGCTCCGACAGGTGGCCGTGGGGCGCGGCGGGCGTGCGCCGGCCGCGCTCTCGCGTCAGGCCGCCGAGCAGGCGTTCACCGAGTACCGTGCGACGCTCTGGAAGGACTTCCCAGATCTCGCCGCCACCGCCGACGAGCCGATCGGCGCCGTGCTGCTGCGGCAGGGCCGCGTGGCCGAGGCCGTGACCATGCTCATCCGCGAGGCCGCCGCGCTCAGCCAGCCCGCCCAGCAGCTGCTGGAGACGCTCTACGCGCAGGGCGTGGACGGCCGGCTGCCCGCGCACGACGCGCGCATCCTCGCCTACCTGAAGGGCGCGGCCGCCGAGGGCCTGCGCCCGCCGCCGCGCTGAGTCGTGCGCCGCATCGTCATCGCCGGGTCGATCGCGGTGGCCGCGACGCTGGCCGCGGGCGCGCTCGTGGGCCTGGGCGGGCCGGGCATCACCACGCTCGAGTGGACCGCACGCGGGATCCTCACGCCCAATCTCGCGCCCGTGAGCCCCGCGCTGGTGATCGTCGCACGCGACGCGGCGAGCGAGGCGCGCTTCGGCGCCGGCGCCTGGGACCGCGCGGTGCTGGCCCGGGCGGTGGCCGGTCTGGCGCGGGCCGGGGCCGCGGCCATCGGCCTGGACACTCCGCTCGGCCAGCCGAGCGCGCCCGGCCGCGGCGGAGCGGCGAGCGATGCGCTGCTCTCGCACGCGATGGTCGCCGCCGGCAACGTCGTGTTCCCTGTCGCGCCCGGCGAGCCGATCCCCGCGCTGGCGCCGCCGGCAAAGGCCGTCGGCCACACGGTCACGGCAGCCGACGGCGACGGCGTGGTGCGTCGCGTGCCGCTCGTTCTGCGCCGTGACGGGCGCGAGGTCTGGGCACTCGGCGTCGCGCTGGCCGCCGCATCGGCCGACGCGCCGTCGTCGCAGGTCGTCGCCCGCATCCCGACCGACCGTGACGGCGCCGCGCTGCTTCGCTGGGCGCCTGACCTGCAAGTCACACCG
>JBGPZN010000213.1:0-6190 GCA_041493815.1 Methylomirabilia bacterium | reverse complement strand
CATCTGAGGATCGGGCGGGATGCGCGCGCTCACCTCGTGGAAGGTCCACGAGCGCTCGCGCAGGCGGCCGTCGCTGCCGACCCACAGGTCGACCTGCACGAGATAGCGGGCGTCGGCGCCGCCCTTGGTGATGAGCGTGCGTCCCTCCTCGGCGATCAGCGGCTCGTGCTCGTGACCACCGAGGATGACGTCCAGCTCGACACCCGGGGCGGCCGCCAGCGCGCGGTCCTCGCCCATCTCCTGGTGCGTGACCGCCACCAGGAGCTGGGCGCCCCGCGCCTTCAGGTCGGCCGTCATCGCGCGGGCAACGCCGATCGCCTCGCGAATCTCCACGTCCGGTCCCGGGCTCGATGTCTTCTCGGTCTCGGGCGTGGTGAGACCGAACACCCCAATGCGGACCCCGGCCAGCGTGAGGAACACGTCGGGCTGGGCGCCGCCGAACGGGCGACCCGAGCGGCGGTCGAGGACGTTGGCCGAGATCCACGTGAACGCCGACTCTCGCATGCGCTGGGCCAGCACGGACGGCCCGAAGTCGAACTCGTGGTTACCGAACGTCGCCAGGTCGAGACCGATCGCGTTCAGGCCGGCGATCATCTGCTCGCCGCGCAGCAGCGTGGAGGCGACCGAGGGTGAGATGACGTCGCCGGCCAGCACCATCAGCGTGGCGGGGTTCTCCCGGCGGATGCGCTTGACCAGCGTGGCCAGCCGGGCGAACCCGCCGCGGCGGCCCTCGTCCACCGGCTCCAGCGTGTAGACGTCGTTCACCTGGAGCAGCGTGATGCGGACCTCGGGCTCGGCCAGGTGCCCGACGGGCCGCAGCGGCGAGGCGCAGGCGACGAGCAGCAGCAGCGCGACGAGGACCAGGCGGAACGGACGCGACCGCATCACCGCGCGAGCTCCCGGACGAACGCGACGGTGCGGGCGGGACCGGCGCTGCCCGCGGTCAGCTCCGCGCGAAGCCGCTGCAAGTCGGCTTCGGTGTCGACGTCGAACCACGCCGGCAGCAGCCGCACCCGCAGCCCGAGGCCACGCGCCCGCGCCAGCGTCACCTCGAGCACGTCGGCCGTCGACCACGGCACGTCCTCGAACAGCTCGGGCCGGGGCGCGCGGACGCCGATCAGGTAGTAGCCGCCGTCGTCGCTCGGTCCGAGCACGACGTCGGCCTCGCCGGCGGCCAGCGCGCGCGCCGCGTCGGCCACGTAGGCCATCGGCAGCGTGGGGCTGTCGCTGTCCATGGCGAGCGCGGCCGGATGGCCTTCGGCCATCAGGCGATCGAACAGGCGCGTCAGGCGCTCGGTGAGGTCGTCACCCTCCTGGGCGACGAGCCGGAAGCCGGCCGGCGCCAGCGCGGCCATCTGGGTCCGCGCCTCGGGCGGCGTGAACGCGACGACGCGCGCGATGCCGGGCACGGCGGCGAGCGCGTCGAGGCGGTCGAGCAGGAAGCAGCGGTAGAGCTCGGTCGCGCGGGCCTCGGTGAGCGCGGCGTGCAGCCGCGACTTCACCGGCGCCGCCCCGGGCACCTTCGCCATGACGGCGACGGCGGGAACGGTCACGCCGCCGTCCCGCGACTCACGCCGCGCGGCTTCGCCAGAAGTGGTCGGGCCGCCGCGCGATGCGCTCGGCCAGGAAGCGACCGGCGCGCTCGGCGTCGCCGCTCCGGAAGCAGGCCTCGAACAGCGTGTCGTGGAAGACGTCACGCTGGGCGCGGCTGCCGCCCAGCTCGATCAGCCGCGGCCGGAGCGGCTCGATCCGCGCCACGCAGCGCGCGTAATCGCCGGCCGCGAAGGCGTGCAGGCCCTCGAGCAGCGGCACCACCACGGCGCCGGCCAATCCCGTGCGGTCCTTCGGGGCGCGGTCTCGCACCAGAGCCAGGTGCTTGTCGGCCACGGTCCAGTCGCCGCCGGCGGCCAATGCCATGGCGATGTGGGCGAAGTGGAAGGCCAGGCCCGGGCGGCCGGCGCGCTCACGCGCGATCGCGGTGAACGGCGCCCAGCGTGCGCCCACCGGGCGGCCGGCCAGCTCCATCCGCCACAGCAGCGAGATCGAGTCGTGCAGGTCGCCGGGGATCGACGACGGCGCGCGCTCGAACGCTCGGCGGGAGATCGCCCCCGCCCGCGCGTAGTCGCCGCGGGCGAAGTGGAGCAGCGCGAGATGCCACACCAGGTGGTTGCGGAACCAGTTGAGGCCACGGCACGGATGGATGGCCGGCGGCAGCCGGGTGACGCCGGCGTCGAAGTCGGCCGACTCGTAGAGCGCGTGCGCGAGCGCGTGCACCGCCCACGCGTCCGCCGGGTTGAGCGCCAGCGCCGCCTCGGCGGTGCGGACCGCCTCCGGACAGCGGCCCGCCTCCTCCAGCGCGAAGGCGTGCATGCCAAGCATGAACGAGTCGCCGGGATAGTGCGGGACCAGCGCCGCCATCGCCTCCAGCATCTCGGGGAAGCGGCCCTGCCAGAAGAAGACGTAGTAGAGCCGCTGCACGATCATCGCGTCGCGCGGAAAGCGTTCGAGGTGCCGGCGCATCGCGGCGACCGCGTCGTCGATCTTGCCGGTGGTCCACAGCGTCAGCGCTTCGACGTGGCCGCGCTCGCGCTCGGACTGGCCGGCCACCGCGGCGCGGGCGGCCTCGCTCGCTTCCTTCGTCTCGGCGAAGCGCTCCTCGAGGAACAGGCACACGGCGGCACCGGCGTGGGCCAGGGCCAGACCGGGATCCTGCGCGGCCGCCCCGCGGAAGAGCGTGAGCGCGTCGGCCCGCCAGCCGAGCAGCGAGAGCACCGCGTGATCGTAGGTGGCCAGCGCGTCGGGCGACGTCGTGCTGACGGGCAGGCCATAGAGGTCCTGAGCCATGGCGCTCATGCTAGCAGAGGCCGTCGAGCGCCACGGCGAGGAACTCGACGGCGCGCCGCTCGGCCCACGAGCTGGCGCGCCACGGCAGCCCCTCGACGAAGCCCACGTGGCCGCCGATCGGCACGAACTCCGCGCGCACGGCCGGCGGCAGCGCGCGCGGATCCGGCAGGCTGGAGGGGGGGATGAACGGATCGTCGAGCGCGTTGATCAGCAGCGTCGGCCGCCGGATGCGCGCCAGGTACGGACCGCTGCTGGCGCGCCGCCAGTAGTCGACCTCGTCGGCGAAACCGTGCAGCGGCGCCGTCACGGCACGATCGTAGGCCGCGAAGGTCCGGGCCCGCAGCGCGGCCTGCACGTCCACGAAGCCCGGATGCGCGCGCGCCTTCGCCCGGGTCTTCTCGCGGAACGAGCGCATGAAGCTGGCCGTGTAGAGAACCTTCTGCAGGCCTTGGTCCATCATGCGCGCGCAGGCGGCGAGGTCGAACGGCACCGAGATCGCGACGGCGCCCGCCAGCGGCTCCGGGGCGGCGGCGCCCTGCTCGCCCAGCCACTTGAGCAGCACGTTGCCGCCGATCGAGATGCCGACCACGCCCACCCGCACCCCGGGCTCCCGCTCGGCGAGCGCCCGGAGCACGTGATCGAGGTCGCCGGTGTCGCCGGAGTGATAGAAGCGCGGCAAGCGGTTCATCTCGCCGCTGCACGACCGGAAGTAGAGCACGCCGGCGCGCCAGCCGCGGGCTGCCGCCTGCTCGAACAGACCGCCGATGTAGTGCGAGCGGGCGGTGCCCTCGAGGCCGTGGAGGACGAGCAGCAGCGGCGCGTCGGGCCGGCCGGGCAGCCAGTCGACGTCGACGAAGTCGCCGTCGGGGGTCTCGAAGCGCTCCCGCGTCACGGCCCCGAGGCGCTGCCGCCTCGCCACCGCCCAGACGGTCTGGACGTGGCGATTGCGGCACCACCACGGGGGCGCGTACGCCGCCGGATCTACTCCTGACCCGTCAGCAGCAGCTTCACGATCTCGGGCACGATCTCGCGCGCGCGTCGGTCCAGCTCCGCTTCAGTGAGGTTCGCGATGGGATGCGGCATGGCGAGGAACCGGTAGTGAGGCTGGCCCCACTGCTCGGCCATCGCGCGGCCGGTGGCCTGGAACACGTCGGTGATGATGGAGGCCGAGGGCACACCGTGCTTCTCCAGCAGGATTCCGTCGAGCACACTGCCCGACGAGCACGACCCTCAGTCGCCGATGCCGGCGACCATGACGTCCGCCGACTTCTTGACCTCCTCGATGATCTCGGCGTGGGCGGGGACGCTGGCGTTGTGCTTGTTGTACATGCGCCAGTCGGCCACGCCGTACTCGGCCTTGAGGATGTTGCCGATCTTCTCCAGCAGCCGGTCGGAGTTGAACTTCGTGTTCTGGATCAGCGCGACGCGCTTGCCTTCGAGCGCCGTCGGCCGGGGCGCGTACGCGATGGTCTGCGTGGCCGCCTCCGTGGTCGGATCGAGGATCTCCATCATCGCTTGACCTCCTTGACGTCCTTCACTTCCTTGGTCACCGCCTGCGAGGACCTCGCGCTGCCCCAGCCCGGGATGTAGCAGGAGAACGCGCCGGCCCGGCCGCCGGCGGCGACGACCAGGATGTCGTCGGGCGAGGCGACCAGCGGGCGCATCTTCTCCTCGTCCCCGGGCGCGATGTCGTTGGACATGCGATGGGTTCGCTTGAGGTGCGCGTACGAGTTGTGCGTCTTCTCGAACAGGAACTGGCGGATCTGCTTCTTGTCCCAGCCGTCGCGGGCGATCGTCTTCATGTGCTCGCCGGCCAGGCAGACCACGTACGTGGACTGGCCCATCACGGTGCCGGAGATGCGCATGTCGTCGGCACACGTCGTGAGCACGCCCTCGGCGTTGGGCGAGAGCTGGTTGTAGAACTGATGGGGCGCATCGGAGGCGATCACCGTGACCGCGCTCTGCTCGGGCCGCAGCCCGCGCTCGACGTGCAGCGGCGTCCACGGGCTCTCGGCCTCGTTCTCGGCGATCACGTAGGAGAGCTTGCCCGGGTGGCCGAGCGTGCCGCGGTCGAGCAGGCCCGGCAGCGAGCCGCACACGTTGCGCATGACCAGGCGCACGGCGCGGCCAATGGTGAGATTGGAGCGCCAGCCCGGCCCGAACAGGTTGTCGCCGGCGTTGACGTCCAGCTCCCGGGCGATCGGGCCGTTGACGATCAGGAGCACGCCGGCGCCGCCGGTGGAGGTGCCGGGCCCGTGATAGCTCCAACGCGGATCGGCGATCCCCTCGACGGCGGCCACGACCACCGGCATGTACTCCGGCCGGCAGCCCGCCATCACCGCGTTGATCGCGACCTTCTCGGCGGTGATCGACACGGCGCGGTGGGCGACGAAGCCCACCTGGTGGCCGGGCTCCAGACGCGCGGCCTCCAGCATCGCCCGCACCCGGGCCTCGGTGGGCGGAACGACCGGCAGGCCGTCCGACCATCCCTTGTCGAACGCCATCTCGATGGCGTCGGCTTCGTCCCGGGCGGTGAACCGCTTCGATGTCAGCGTGGCCGCCATACCGCCTCCTTGCCGTCGTGCGCAGGCAGGGGCCACGCTATCACCACGCCCGGGGAGCGCGCAACCTGGCGGCGCGTGGTCGGAGCGCCGGGACCCCTGCCGCCCGGAGGACAGGATTCTCTTGGCCGCCCGCGCCGCGCCCTCCTACCATGAGGGATGCAGACCTCGCCGCGCGCGTCCGCCTCGGTCTACGCCGGCCTCTTTCTTGTCACGCTCGCCACCATCGTCTACGAGATCGCGCTGACCCGGATCTTCAGCGTGACGATGTGGTATCACTTTGCGTTCGTCGCCATCTCCGTCGCCATGTTCGGCATGACGGTGGGCGCGTTGATCGTGTATCTGCGGCCCGCCTGGTTCCGCCCGGAGCGGGTCGCTCATGCCCTCGGCGCCAGCGCGCTGCTCTTCGGGGTCGCGATCGTGCTCAGCCTGCTCACGCAGCTCGCGGTGCCGTTCCCGGCCGGGATGTCGCTGCTCGGCATGTACACCGTGGTGTTCACGTATGTGGTGGTGGCCGTTCCCTTCGTCTTCAGCGGGGTCTGCGTGACGCTGGCGCTGACGCGGTTCCCTCGCCAGCTCCCGACGCTGTACGGCGTGGACCTCCTGGGCGCGGCGGTCGGCTGCGCGCTCGTCATCGTGGCGCTGGACGCTACCGACGGGCCCACCACGGTCGTGGCCACCGCGCTGATCGCGTGCGCCGCGTCTGCCGTCTTCCTCACGCCGACCGCCCGGGTCGGCCTGCGGGCGGGGGCGCTGGCCGCCGTCACCGTCCTGGCGGTGTTCGT
>JBGPZN010000116.1:0-8789 GCA_041493815.1 Methylomirabilia bacterium | reverse complement strand
GTGCCCAACGGCGTGGACCCCGCGCGGTTCGCGCCAGGGCCGGCGGACGCGCGCCTGGGCGACTCGCTGGGGCTCGATCCGGCCGTGCCGGTGGTGGGGTACTTCGGACGTCTGGAGCGCGGCAAGGGCGTGGACGTGCTGGTGGACGCCGCGACGCGGCTGCACGCCAAGCTGCCGGCCACGGCGTTCCTCTTCGTCGGCGAGGGGCCGCTGCGCGAGACGCTCGTCGCGCGCGCCACTGCCGCCGCGCTGCCCGCCCGCTTCGCCGGCCAGCGCGACGATGTCGCGGCCCTGCTGCGGTTATGCGCGGTCGTCGTCCTGCCCTCGCGGCAGGAGGCGTTCGGCCGGGTCCTCATCGAGGCGATGGCGGCCGGCGTGCCGGTGGTCGCCAGCGCTGTCGGTGGCATCCCGGAGGTGTGCGTCGACGGTGTCACCGGCCTGCTGGTGCCGCCCGAGGATGCGGACGCGCTGGCCGTCGCGATCGCGCTGACGCTGACCGACCAGGCCGCGACGGCGGCGCGGGTGACGGCGGCGACGGCCGACGTGCACGCGCGCTTCGCCCTGACGGCTCACGCCGCCCGTGTGGAGGCGGTGTACGCCCAGGTGCTCGGCGCGAGCGGTCCGGCGTGAGCCCGCGGGTGGGGATCGACGGCCGTGAGCTGCGCGCGGGCGTGCGCACCGGCATCCGCCGCTACACGCTCGAGGTGCTGCGCGCCGCCGCCGCGCGCGGGCTCGACTGCGTGCTCTACGGCGATCGCGGCACCCAGCTCGACGCGGCCCCGGCCGGCGTGACGCCGGCGGTGCTGGCGGCCGGCCTCACGCCGTGGTGGGACCAGGTCGCCCTGCCGGCGGCACTGCGCCGCGACGGCGTGGACGTGTTCCTGTCGCCGTACTACAAGCGGCCGCTGGCGGCGCCGTGCCCGGTCGTCGTCACGATCCACGACCTGTTCTTCATCGGCTATCCCGGCCGGCGGCGCCCGCTGTACGACGCCCTCATGACGCGGGTGGCGCGGCTGTACGCCGGCGGCGCCAGCGCGATCATCGCGGATTCCGAGCACAGTCGGCGCGCGATCGTCGAGCGGCTGGGCATCGCGGCCGAGCGGATCGCGGTGATCCCCGTCGGCCTCGGCCCGGAGTTCGGCCCGGCGGCGCCGTCGGCGGCCCAGCGCGAGCGGTACGGTCTCGGCCCGCGCTACGCGCTCTACGTCGGCAATTTCCTGCCGCACAAGAACCTGCCTGGCCTGCTCCGGGCGTGGGCGGCGCTGGCCGAGCCGCTGCGCGCCACGCACCGGCTGGTGCTGGCCGGCGGCGCCGTGGCCGGCCGCCCCGCGCTGGCGGCGCAGGCGGCCACGCTCGGTCTCGGCGATCGCGTCGTCTTCGCGGGCGTGGTGGACGACGCCGATCTGCCGGCGCTCTACGGTGGCGCTGCCGTGGTCGTCCTGCCCTCGCTCGAGGAGGGATTCGGGCTGCCGGCGCTGGAGGCGATGGCGTGCGGCGCGCCCGTCGTGGCCAGCCGGCGCGGCGCGCTGCCGGAGGTCGTGGGCGACGCCGGGGTGCTCGTCGATCCCGAGGACGAGGGCGCGCTGGCGGGGGCGCTCGCCCGCGTGCTGGGCGGCGAGCTCGACCGCGCGACGCTGGTGCAGGCCGGCCTGGCCCGCGCACGCCATTTCACCACCGAGCGCACGGCGGGGCGCGTGGTCGATCTGTTGCAGGCGATGGCCGGGGTGCGACCCGCGCTGTCGACGAGGGCCGGCTGATGTGCGGCATCGCCGGCATCGTGGGCGGTGCGCCCGGGCGCGACACGCTCGACGCCATGCTCGCGTCGCTCGAGCATCGCGGCCCCGATGACCGCGGCGCCTTCACCGGCGACGGCGTGGCGCTCGGCATGACGCGGCTGTCGATCATCGACCTCGTCACCGGTCAGCAGCCGATGTCGAGCGACGACGGCGCCGCGCGGATCGTCTTCAACGGCGAGATCTACAACTTCCGCGCGGTGCGCGCGGAGCTGCAGGCGCGCGGCCACCGCTTCCGCACCCAGAGCGACACCGAGGTCATCCTGCGCGCGTGGGAGGCCGACGGCGAGGGGTGCGTGGAGCGTCTGCGCGGCATGTTCGCGTTCGCCATCTGGGACGCGCGGCGGCGGCGGTTGTTCCTGGCGCGCGACCGGCTGGGCAAGAAGCCGCTCTACTACTGGCGGGGCGGGGGCGCGCTCGTCTTCGCCTCGGAGATCAAAGCGCTGCTCCGTCACCCCGGCCCCGGCCGCTCCGTCGACTGGCCGGCGCTGCATCACTACCTGGCCTATGGCTACACGCCCGCCGGCCGCTCGGCCTTCGCCGGGATCATGAAGCTGCCGCCCGGCCACACCGCCACGCTCGACGGCGACACCTTCACCGCGCGGCGCTACTGGTCGCTGCCGGCCGCGGCGCCGGCGATCCGGCTGGCGCCCGCCGAGCTGGCCCAGCGCCTGCGGGAGGAGATCCGCGAGGCGGTGCGGCTGCGGCTGGAGAGCGACGTGCCGCTCGGCGCGTTCCTGTCGGGCGGCGTGGACTCCAGCGTCGTCGTGGCCAGCATGCGCGAGGTGACGAGCGGGCGCCTCACGACGTTCTCCATCGGCTTCGGCGCGGCGGCCGCCTCCCACGACGAGCTGCCGTACGCGCGCCAGGTGGCCGAGCGCTTCGGGACCGAGCACCACGAGGAGATCCTCGAGCCGAAGGCGGCGGAGCTGGCGCCCCTGATCGTGCGGAGCTTCGACGAGCCGTTCGCCGACTCCTCCGCCATCGCCACCTACGCGGTGGCCGCCGCCACTGCCCGCCACGTCAAGGTCGCCCTGTCCGGCATCGGCGGCGACGAGACCTTCGCCGGCTATCCGCGCTATCTCGGCGTGCGCGTCTCGGAGGCGTGGACGCGGCTGCCGCGGTGGCTGCGCCGGCCGGCCGGCGCCGTGGCCGCCGGCCTCCTGCCGGAGTCCTCGGCGAGCCGCAACCTTCGCGACTGGGTCGTGCGCTTCGCGGCCGGCGCCGAGCAACCGCTGCCGGAGCGCTACTTCACGTGGACGCGATTCTTCGACGCGCCGGCGCTGCGGGCGCTGGCCACGCCGGCGCTGAGCGCGCACCTGACCGGCGATCCGGACGCCGCCGGCCGCGCGGCGTGGGCGACGCGCGGCTGGGGCGACGCCATGGACGGCGCCTTTCGCATCGACCTGGCGACCTACCTGTCCGACGACCTGCTGACGATGGCCGATCGCATGAGCATGGCCAGCTCGCTCGAGCTGCGCGCCCCGTTCTGCGACCACCGCCTGATCGAGACCAGCCTGGCGATCCCGCCAGGAGTGAAGACGCCGGGGCTGCGGCTCAAGGGGCTGCTCAAGGCCGCCTACGCCGACGTGCTGCCGCCGGCCGTGCTGGCGCATCGCAAGCAGGGATTCATGATCCCGCTCGCGGGCTGGCTGCGCACCGATCTTCGCCCGCTGCTGGATGACCTGCTGTCCCCCGAGCAGGTCCGCGCGCGCGGCCTGTTCCGCGTCGAGGCGGTGGAGCGGCTCAAGGCCGAGCACGCCGAGCGCCGGCGCTCGCACGCCGACCGGCTGTGGACGCTCATGATGGCCGAGCTGTGGCTGCGCGAGTACCTCGACCGCGGCGGGCGCTGGAGCCTCGCGTGACGCCCCTGCGGGTCCTCGCGGTCGCCGACGTCTCCGCGCTGGCGGTGATCGGCGGCGCCGAGCGCGTGCTGTGGGAGCAGATGCGCCGGCTGGCCCGCCGCGGCCACGACGTGCGCGTGCTGTGCCGCACGGCCGCGGGCGAGCCGGCGCCGGCGACGGTCCGCGAGGGCGTGGAGATCGTCGAGTTCGCGTCGGCGCGGCGCTCCCCGGTGGGCTTCGTACAGACGACGGTGCTCGAAGCCCGCCGGGTGGCGGCCCGCCTGCTCGCCACGCGCGACGCCGACGTGCTGAACGTCTACCAGCCGCTGTCGGGCTACGGCGTGCTCGCCTCGGCCACCGGGCGCCGGCTGCCCGCCCTCTACTCGTTCCTGTCGCCGGCGCCGCTCGAGTATCGCTCGCGGCAGCGGATGACGGCGCACCACCACGGCGGCCTCGCCGGGCTGGCCGGCGTGGCCGCGCTCTGGATGGCCGAGCGGGCCTGTCTGCGGCGCGCCGCCCGTATTCACGTCTTGAGCGACTTCTCGCGCTCGCAGCTCTGGAAGCTCTACCGGATCCCCGCCGAGCGCCTCGTGTCCATCCCCGGCGGCGTGGACGTCGAGCACTTCCGGCCGGCGCCCGATCGCGGCTCGGTGCGAGCGGCGCTCGGCCTGTCCCTGGAGCGACCGCTCCTGTTCACCGTTCGCAACCTCGAGGCGCGGATGGGGCTCGACACGCTGATCGAGGCGATGGCGACGCTCGTGCGCCGCGTGCCCGACGTGCAGCTGCTGATCGGCGGATCCGGATCGCAGCGCCCCCGGCTCGAGGAGCAGGCCGCGGCGCTGGGGCTGGACAAGCACGTGACGTTCCTCGGCTTCGTCTCCGAGGCCGATCTGCCCCGCTACTATCAGGCGGCCGACGTCTTCGTGCTGCCCACGCGCGAGCTGGAGGGCTTCGGCCTGGTGACCGCGGAGGCGCTGGCGTGCGGCACGCCGGTGCTCGGCACGCGGGTGGGGGCGACACCGGAGCTGCTCGACCCGCTCGACGCGGGACTCGTGTTCCAGGACGTGACCGCCGAGGCGATGGCGGCCGACCTGACCGCCCTGCTCACCCGACTGGCCGGCGACGCCGGCGGGGCCGCGGGGCTGCGCGAGGCCTGCCGCCGTCACGCCGAGACCCGCTTCGGCTGGGAGCGCGCCGTCGACGCACTCGAGGCCACGCTGGCCGAGGTGGCCGCCCGCCGCGGCCCGGCCCCAGCACCGCCGGCGACGTGCGAAGCGTGCGGCGCCACCCTCCGGAGCTCCGGGCTCCTCTACGCGGGCCGTCGATACGGCCGGTGCGCCGGCTGCGGCGCCCGCCGCGTGGCGGCGTTGCCCAGCGAGTCCGAGACCGTCGGCCAGTACCAGATCCACTACGCGAAGCGCTTTCCCCCGGAGCACATCGAGCCCTCGCGCCGGCGGATGCTGGCGTCCATGGTGACCCGGGCGCGCGGGCTGGCCTCGCCCGGCCGCCTGCTGGACGTCGGCTGCGGCGGCGGCCACCTCATGGCGGCCGCGCGCGCGGGGGGCTGGCGCCCGATCGGGACCGACCTCTCGCCCGAGGCGTGCCGGGTGGCCCGGGCGACCGCGCCGGTCGTGCACGCCACCGCCGACGCGCTGCCGTTCCGCGCGGGCACACTCGACGCGGTGACGCTCGTCAACGTGCTCGACCACACCACGCGGCCGCGCGCGGTCGTGGGCGAGGCCGCGCGGGTGCTGCGGCCGGGCGGCCTGCTGATCGTGCGCGTTCCCAACGGCGCGTTCCACACGCGGTGCGTCCGCGTGCTCGGCTGGCTGGGGCTGTGGGCCCGCTGGCGGAGCTGGGATACCTACCCGATCCTGCACCTGTTCTCCTTCGGTCCGGGAGCGCTGCGAAGCCTCGTGGAGAGCGGCGGCTTCGAGGTACTGGCGCTGGTGAATTCGGATCTCGCCGGGCCGCGCCTGCTGCGGGCGATCGCCTCCGCGGCGGCGAGCACGGTGCACGCGCTCTCGGGCCGCCGCTGGGTGATCGGGCCCTCGATGGAGCTGTACGCGCGGAGGCGCCCGCAACCGTGATCCCGGTCATGCACGTGATCACGCGGCTCACCATGGGCGGCTCGTCGGAGAACACGGTGTCGCAGATCGAGGCGCTCGAGCGCGTCGGTTACGCCTCCACGCTCGTGCTGGGGCCGGAGTCGGAGGCGCCGATCGTGGAGGGCGCCCGGCGGCGCGGCTGTCGCGTGATGGAGATCGAGGGGCTCGTGCGCGAGGTCAGCCCGGCCCGGGACTTCGCGGCGGTCCTGCAGCTCTGGCGGCTGTTCCGTCGCGCGCGGCCGGCGATCGTGCACACCCACACGTCCAAGGCCGGCTTCGTCGGCCGGCTGGCCGCGTGGCTGGCCGGCGTGCCGGTGGTGATCCACCAGCCGCACGGCCACATCTTCTACGGCTACTGGAGCCGGCCGCGCACGGCCATGTTCGTCGGGCTCGAGCGGATCGCCGCCCACTGGACCGACACGATCGTGACGCTCACCCAGCACGAGGTCGAGGAGCATCTGGAGCGCGGCATCGGGCGGCCGGCGCAGTTCGCGGTGGTGCCGAGCGGCGTGCCGACCCAGGCCCTGCGCGCGGCGGCCCCGCCGCGGGCGGAGGCCCGCGCGCGCCTGGGCCTGCCGCCGGAGGCGTACGTCGTGGCCGGCGTCGGCCGCCTGGTGCCGATCAAGGGCTTCGACCTGCTCGTGGGCGCCCTGGCCGACGTCGTCGCCCAGGTGCCCGACACCCACGTGCTGCTGATCGGCGAGGGCGCCGAGCGCGAGGCGCTGGAGGCCAGCGCGGCCGCCCTCGGCGTCGCCGACCGGCTGCACATCACCGGCTCGGTGACCGACGTGATCTCGCGGCTCGCGGGCGCCGACGTGCTCGCCGCGCCCTCGCGCAACGAGGGGATGGGGCGCGTGATCGTCGAGGCCATGGCGCTGGGCCTGCCCGTGGTCGGCACCCGCGTCGGCGGCATCGCCGACGTGATCCTCGACAACGAGTGCGGGTTGCTCGTGCCGTCCGAGGATGCGAGCGCGCTGGCCACCGCCCTCATCGACCTCGGCCGCGACCCGGCGCTGCGGGCCAAGCTGGGCGCCGGCGCCCGCCCCCGCGCCGAGACGTTCTCCACGGCGGTGGCCGCCGCCGCGATGCGCGCCCTCTACGATGGGCTCGTCCGCTCGCGGAGGCTCGGCGGGTGAGGCGGAGCACGCTGGCGCTGGTCGCCCTCGTGATGGTGGTGGCGGCGGCTCCGGCCGTGGCCCTCGAGCGCGTTCGCGGCGTGCTCCACGTCCACTCCGACGTGACCACCGGCGACGTGCCGCTCGAGGGGCTGGTGGGGCTGGCCGACCAGCAGGGGATCGGCGTCCTGCTCCTCGCCGAGAACTATCTCCTCCGCGTGGCGTACGGCCTGCCGCCGTTCCGGGCGCTGACGCGGGTGACGCGCGAGGAGCGCTCCATCGGCGGCGCGCCCGAGCACTACTTCGCCCAGGTGGCCGCGGTGCGGCAGCGGCTGCCGCACGTGCTGCTGATCCCCGGCGTCGAGGTGATGCCGCACTATCACTGGACCGGCTCACCGGTGGCGCTCGACATGACGGTGCACAACCTCCAGAAGAACATCCTCGTGTTCGGGATCACCGATCCGGCCGTGCTGCGCACGCTGCCCATCTCCGGCAGCGCGGCCGGCGGCCACTACACCGTGCAGTCGGTGGCCGACGCGTTGCCCGTGCTGCTGCTCGTCCCCGGCGTGATCGCGCTGCTGCGTCGCCGGCCGGTGCGGCGCCCGCTGGGCCGGGGTGCCGTCGTCGTCGTGCGCCAGCGCGGCTGGATCAAGGGCACGGTGCTGTGCGCGATCGGTGTCGCCGCGCTCGTGCGGGGCTGGCCGTTCCTGGCCGATCGGTACCCGACGTGGCAGGACGTCGGCGTGGCGCCCTACCAGCTTCTGATCGACCGCGTGGACGAGCTCGGCGGCGTCAGCGTGTGGTCGTTTCCCGAGGCCCGCGACATCGGTGAGCAGCAGTACGGGCCCCTCCGCGTGGGGTGGCTGACCGAGCCCTACGCCGACGACCTGCTGAAGACGTTCCGCTACACGGCCTTCGGCGCCGTCTACGAGGACACCAGCACCTTCGAGCGGCCGGGCGGCGGCTGGGACCGCGTGCTCGGCGAGTACGTGCGGGGCGAGCGCAGCCGGCCGCCGTGGGCGATGGCCGAGTCGGGGTTCCACGGCCTCACCGCCGGCAAGCAGGTGGGGCCGCTGCAGACGGTGTTCCTGGTCGAGAGCCGGACGGAGGCGGGCGTGCTCGACGCGCTCCGCCGCGGGCGGATGTACGCCGTGCAGCGCACGCGCGAGCTCGGCTTCGACCTCACGCAGTTCGCGGTGACGGCCGGCGGGGCCAGCGCCGGCGCGGGCGAGACGCTGAAGGTGCCGGCGGGCACGCCGATCGAGCTGTCGGTCGCGGTCGAGGCGAGCGATGCTCGCTCGCACGACGTGCGGCTCGCCATCGTGGCCAACGGCCGGGCGGTCGCGCTCGAGCGGGGCGGCACGCCGTTGCGCACCGTGTACCGCACGACCACCGACGGCGCCCCGCTCGTGCTGCGGATGGAGGCCCGCGGCTCCCAGCAGCGCGTGCTGAGCAATCCGATCTTCGTGCGCCCGTGAGGGCCGGCCGGTGAGCTCGCTGGCGATCCACCAGCCGCACTACATGCCGTGGCTCGGCTACCTGGCCAAGTGGGCGGCCGCCGACGTGTTCGTGTTCCTCGACACCGTGCAGTACGAGAAGAACGGCTGGCAGAACCGCAACCGCATCAAGACGGCGGCGGGCCCGCGCTGGCTCACGGTGCCGGTGCACGCGCGGCTCGGGATGCCGATCGCCGAGGTGACCGTCGACGCCGCCCAGCCGTGGGCCGAGCGCCACCTGGGCGCTATCGAGCAAGCGTACGCGACGGCGCCCCATCTCGCGCGCCACCGCGCCGCGCTCCACGCGCTATACGAGACGACGTGGGAACGGCTGGCGCCGCTGGCGGTGGCCAGCGCCGAGTGGCTGGCCCGCGCGGTCGGCGTCACCACGCCGGCCCATCTGGCCTCCACGCTCGACGCGGCCGCCGCCGAG
>JBGPZN010000347.1:0-4070 GCA_041493815.1 Methylomirabilia bacterium | reverse complement strand
TCGAGGAGCCGGACAAGGGCGACCCGGCGCGGAACGTCTTGAGGGACCGTCCCGACGCCGACAGCCTCTTCTTCCTCTCCTTCAACGGCAACAAGCGGAGCCTGACGCTCAACCTGAAGCGTCCGCGCGGCAAGGAGGTCTTTCGCACATTGCTGAAGACGGCCGACGTGTTGCTGGAGAACTTCGGCCCCGGCGTCATCGAGCGGCTCGGCTTCGGCTATCCCGAGCTGCGGCAGATCAACTCGCGTCTGGTCTTCGCCAGCATCAAGGGCTTCGGCTCCTACGGGCCGTACCGCGAGTACAAGAGCTACGAGCCGATCGCCCAGGCCATGGGCGGCGCCATGAGCGTCACCGGCTTCGCCGACGGCCCGCCGACCTACCTGTGGCCGTCGATCGGCGACTCCGGCACCGGGATGCACTGCGTGATCGGCATCCTCGCCGCGCTCATGCAGCGGCACGCGACCGGCCAGGGCCAGCAGGTCGAGGTCTCGATGCAGGACGCCGTGGTCAATCTCATCCGCGTCAGCCTGCGGGACCATCAGCGCTTCGGCAAGCCGATGGCCCGGACCGGCAACCAGCTCGGCGCTGGCGTGCCGGGCACGACCTATCGCTGCCATCCGGGCGGCCCCAACGACTACGTGTTCATCTTCGCGCAGCAGCAGATGTGGCACCCGCTGCTCCGCGCCATCGGGCGCGACGACCTCGTGGGCGACGCCCGCTACGAGACGGCCGAGGCCCGCTGGCAAAGCAAGGACGAGGTCGACGCGCTGATGGGGGCGTGGACCTGGGAGCGCTCCAAGCACGACGTGATGAAGATCCTGGCCGGCGCCGGCGTCCCCTGCGGCGCCTGCCTGGACACCGGCGAGGTGCTCGCCGACCCCCACCTGCACGCACGCGACATGATCGTCGAGGTCGAGCACCCGGTGCGCGGGCGCTACGTCACCGTCGGCAACCCGATCAAGCTCTCCGCCTCCCCCACGACGATCACGCCCTCGCCGCTGCTCGGCCAGCATCGTCACGAGATCCTGCGCGAGCTGGGCTACGGCGACGCCGAGATCGGCGCGCTGGCCGAGGACGGCGCGATCTGAGTACATGGGGGGCTCCGAGCGCCCCCCAAGCCCCCCGACGCTCGGGGCACCCCGGCGCAGCCGGGGCGCGCCTCGACAACACGATTCGTTCCAGGCCCTGAGTTTCGGGCCCCGGCGGTAGTCCTCCGCCGAGGCGTCGGCCACGAGGGGCAGTGCATTGACAGGGGTGGAACCCGTCGGTACCTTCGCGGCCTATCGATCCCGGCCGACGGAGGAAGCGATGAAGCGCACCGCGTTCGTACTCGCCATTGCCCTGGTCCTGGTCTCGTGCGCGACGATGCAGCCCCGTGGCCACGCACTGGTGAGCCGGGCGGTGCAGGCGCTGGGCGGCGCCGACGCCCTGGCCGGCGTCAAGACGCTCTCCACGAAGGGCACGGTGCGCGAGTGGGAGCCCGAGCAGTCGATCGCCGCCGGCGGCGAGATGCGCTTCACGTGCGAATCGGTGTTCGAGGCGGTCACCGACGTCGGCGCCGGCGCCACCCGCATCGACTGGTCGCGCAAGTTCGCCTATCCGGCGCCGCGCTCGTTCACCTTCACCGAGGTCGTCACGCCCACGGCCGGCTACGTGGCCGGCATCGACAGCAACGGCCGCACCAAGCAGAGCCTCGAGTCGAACCCGCCGGCGCACGCGATGTCGGGGCTGCGTCTGGCCGCTGCCCAGCGCGAGCTGCGTCGGGCCTCGGCCGTGCTGCTGCTCGAGATGCTCCGCAACCCCGACCGGCTCACCGCCGCCGGCGACGTGACCGTGGCCGGCGCCGCCTACCCGGCCGTGGACTATCGGATCGGCGATCAAACGCTCACCGTGCTGTTCGACCGCACCACCGGGCTGCCGACCCGTATCCGCACGCTCGACTACGACAACGTCTGGGGCGACGTGACCTACGACCTCGTGCTCTCCGACTGGCAGGGGATCGACGGCGTGCGCGTCGCCACCACCCGGAAGTACGAGCTGAACAACCGCGCGGTGTCGGAGACGAAGATCGCCGGCGGCAAGGTCAACGGCGCGGTCGCCTCCGACCTGCTGGCGATTCCCGACGCGTTCAAGACCGGCGCGGCCAAGCCGGCGACCGGCGCGGTGCCGTACCAGTGGGTCATCCGGCGGCAGTTCATCGGCACCTATCTCGACTCCGACGTGCCGAGCTACGACACCCGCGCGACCTCGGGGCTGCGGCTGGTCGAGCTGGCGCCCGGCGTGCAGCATGTGGTCGGCGGCTCCCACCACAGCCTGCTCGTGGAGATGCGCGATCACCTGATCGTGTTCGACGCGCCGGTCACCGACTGGCACTCGAACTGGGTCCTGGGCGCGGCCCGAACGAAGTTCCCCGGCAAGCCGGTGAAGTACGTGGTGCTCACCCATCACCACATGGACCACGCCGGCGGCATCCGCGGCTACGCCGCCCAGGGCGCCACGCTCATCGTCGGCAAGGGCAACGGCGACCACTTCAAGCGCGTCCTGGCCGCGCCGTTCACGCGCAACCCCGACCTCGCCGCGCGCGACCTGAGCCGCACGCCGATCGTCGAGGTGGCCGAGCGCCACGTCATCACCGACGGCCAGCGCGAGGTCCACGCCTACCGGATCGACAACCCGCACGCCGAGGGCCTGCTGATCGGCTACGTCCCCGAGGCGCGGCTCGGCTTCGCCACCGACATCTGGAGCCCCGGGGCCGGGCCGCTCCCCGACAAGCTGAACCCGAATCTGGCCGCGCTCGTGGCCGGCGTGAAGAAGGCCGGCATCTCCCCGGCCCGGTTCGCGGGCGGCCACGGCTCGGTGGCCGACTACGCGCCGCTCGCCGCGCTGGAGGGCAAGTAGCGCCGACTCGCGGGAGGGTATACTGACCCATGCCCATCGCCACCCCCGAGGTCTACACGGCGATGCTCGACCGGGCCAAGGCCGGCGCCTTCGCCTATCCGGCCATCAACGTGAGCTCGTCGCAGACGCTGAACGCCGCCCTGCGCGGCTTCGCCGACGCGGGCAGCGACGGGATCGTGCAGGTCTCCACGGGGGGCGCGTCCTATCTGTCGGGCTGCGACGACATGGTGGTGGGGGCGACGGCGCTGGCCGAGTACGCCCACGTCGTGGCCGCGAAATATCCGGTCCACATCGCCCTGCACACCGACCACTGTCCCAAGGATCGGCTCACCCGCTACGTGCGGCCCCTGGTGAAGATCAGTCAGGAGCGGGTGGCGCGCGGACAGACGCCGCTGTTCCAGTCGCACATGTGGGACGGCTCGGCCGTGAGCCTCCGCGAGAACCTCGACATCGCCCGCGAGCTGCTGGCCGAGTGCGCCAAGGCGAAGATCGTGCTGGAGGTGGAGATCGGGGTCGTGGGCGGCGAGGAGGACGGCGTCGTCGGGGCGATCAACGAGAAGCTGTACTCCACGACCGAGGACGCGCTGCTCACCGCCGAGGCGCTGGGGACCGGGGGCAACGGCCGCTACCTGCTCGCCGCCACCTTCGGCAACGTGCACGGCGTCTACCAGTCCGGCCACGTCAAGCTGCGTCCGAAGGTCCTCAAGGACATCCAGGACACGGTGGCGGCCAAGACCGGCCAGGCCAAGCCGTTCGACCTCGTCTTCCACGGCGGCAGTGGCTCGCTGCTGGAGGAGATCCGGGAGACGCTGGACTACGGCGTGGTGAAGATGAACATCGACACCGACACCCAGTACGACTTCACCCGCCCCATCGCCAACCACATGCTGAAGCACTACGACGGCGTGCTGAAGGTCGACGGCGAGGTCGGCGAGAAGAAGGCCTACGATCCCCGCACGTGGGGCAAGGCCGCCGAGGTCGGCATGGCCGCGCGCGTCGTCCGCGCCTGCGAGGACCTGCGCTCGGCCGGCACCACGCTCTCGAAGAAGGGCTGAGCCTATCGCGAGGGCTTGAGCTTCAGATCCTCGTAGGGCGCGGAGTACGAAAATCCCTTGATGTGGTCCACCGCCGCTTCCTCGACGCGCGGCCCGACACCCCACAGGAACGCCAGC
>JBGPZN010000360.1:0-3987 GCA_041493815.1 Methylomirabilia bacterium | reverse complement strand
GCTCGCTGCCTCGCTGCTGCAGAGTCTCGACGAGGAGATCGATGAGGGCGCCGAGGCCGCTTGGGCCGAGGAGATCGCCAAGCGCATCCACGACCTGGATTCGGGGGCCGTCACGCCAATTCCCTGGTCTGAAGCGCGTCGCAGAATTCTTGAGCGATAGTGCCGGCCGAGCCCCCGTGGCTTCATCCCGAAGCCATCAAGGAGGCGCGAGCCGCGCGCGAGTGGTATCTGGCGCGGAACGCCGAAGCTGGCGAAGCTTTCATGGCGGAACTTGACGCAGCCATCGAACAGTCGAACGGGGGCCTCGGCAGTGGCCTCCGTACCTGGGCGGCACTCGTCGCTATCTCTTTCACCGATTCCCCTTCTTCGTCGTCTTCCGCGAAACGGACACCCGAATCGAGATTGTCGCCGTAACCCACGGACGCCGGCGGCCCGGATACTGGCTTGGACGCTAGCAATCCAACTCAGCGCATGCAGCGGCGGGCGCCCGAACGCGTTCGATCAGCTCGCGCGGTGGCTCGGGCGCGCGTTCAATCGACGCGCACGCCTGTCAGCGCGTGAGTTGGGGCAGCGGGCGAGGTAGTGGCGGAGGACTTTGCGGACGGCGGGGAAGGCGATGTGACGGTAGGGGATCTTGTCGAGGGGGAGCCAGCGGAGTTCGGAGACGTCGTCGGCGGCGCGCATGTGGCGGGAGGTGGGATGGACGCGGTAGACGGCGGTGAGGACGGTGAAGCCGTTCGGGCCGTAGACTCCTACACCGATTCCCTCGCGGAGCTCGCGTCGAAGTCCTGCGAATGGTAGCTCACCGGCCTCCAGAAATCCTCCCGGCAGGTCCCAGGCCTGCGCGTACGGCGGGCGGGCGCGGCGGCCGAGCAGCAAGCGGCGGCCCTCGATGATCACGGCGGCGGTGGCGGGCACCGGGTTGGCGTAGTAGGTCCAGCCGCAACGAGGGCAGCGGCGGCGCCGGCGACCTTCCTCGACGGCGATGGTCAGCCGGGCGCCGCAGACCAGGCAAAACCGGACCGTCACGACCGGGCGGGACGCAGCGTCTCGCGCAGGCCGGCGGCGATCGCGGCCAGGGCGCGGGCGGCCGGCGCGGCGGGCGCGGCGGCGACGTAGGGCTCGCCGCGATCGGCGGCCGCCGCGAGCGCCGGATCGAACGGCACGCGGCCCAGGAAGGGCACGCCGCTGTCGCGCGCCATTGCCTCGGCGCCCTCGCCCGGAAACATGCCGGCCATGTTCTCGATCAGTCCCAGCACCGGGGCCGGCGTCGCCCGCGCCACCGTGATGGACTTGCGAACGACCAGGCGCGAGACGCCGGAGGGGATCGTGACGATCACGGTGCCCGCCAGCGCCGGCACCAGTCCGACGATCGTGGCCAGCCGGTCGGTGCCGGGCGGCAGATCGATCAGCAGCACGTCGAGCGCGCCCCACGCGGTATCGGCCAGGAACTCGCGCAGCGCGTTGGCCTCCATCGTGCCGCGCCAGGTGTGGGCCTCGGCCTGGGTGGGCGCGTCCCAGGTCAGCGGCGTGGCGTCGCCGGCCAGCAGCAGGTCCATCGACATCACACGGATGCCGAGGGCCCCGGCCGGCGGCTCGACACCGTCGGCGCCGACGAGCAGCGTGCGCCCACGCACGCCGAGCATCGTCGCCATCGAGGGCCCGTTGAGGTCGGCGTCGAGGACGCCGACCCGGGCGCCGTCCAGCGCGAAGGCGCCGGCGAGATTGGCGGTGATCGACGACTTGCCGACGCCCCCCTTGCCAGAGACGACGGCCACGATGGCCCGCACGTCGCGCAGCCGGGCCCCCAGGCGCGCCTGCTGCGCCTCGACCTGGCCGACGATGTTCGAGCCGCCGTCACCGGCGATGTCGCGGTAGCGCTTCATCGGCGGGAGTCTATCACTCGGCGTCCGCCGCCCACGCCGCGCGCGCCACCAGCACGAGCGCGATCACGGTGACGAGCAGGAACACGGTGCCGCCGGTGCGATAGCTGATGAGTCCGCCCCACGGCGACGGGACCACGGCGGTGTCGCTGCGGAGCACCACCCGCACCACGGCGAGCACCCGGAGGAACATGAAGATCGCCACCAGGCGGGCGAAGTCGCGCCGGCTGAGGATCCAGCGCTCGAATCCCGGGCGCCGGCGGCGGAGCAGGAACGGCACGAGGACCACGAGGACCGCGCCCAGCGCGATCCACACCAGGCTCCACAGGGTGCCGCGGCCGACGTCGTGCAGCCAGAGCCAGGCGCCGCCGAGCCAGTAGACGAGGCCGTAGACGAAGTAGCCGCGCGCGGCTGTCCGGAAGCGATCGTCGACCGCGCTCACGCCTGCGGACGGAAGCGCCCGCCCCACTTGGCGCGCACGTCGGCCAGCAGCGTGGCGGTGATCACGCTCTCGCCACGGCCGCGCGCGTAGGCCTCCACGGCCTTCACCACCATCCCGCGGGCGAACGAGGGAATCGCCTGCAGGCGCTCGCGGGCCCCCGGCTCCCACGTGAGCTGGTAGTCCACCGGCAGACCGAACGTGAGGGCGGCCGGCAGCTCGATCACGCCGCCGCCGTGGGCGCCGGGCTGGTAGCCGCACGCGGGGTCCTCGGCCAGGAAATCGCCGTAGGTCGCGTAGGCGCGGCAGCGGCAGCCGCCGCAGACCTTCGAGAACTCGCACGCCCCGCAGCGGCCCCCCAGCTTGGGCTCGCGCAGGGCGTCGAAGGCGGGCGCCGTGCGCCACAGCTCGTCGAACGCGGCGCCGCGCAGGTTCCCCACCGACACCGGCATGTACGGACACGGCGTGACGTCGCCGGTGGGGGTGATGCGGCAGTAGTACTTGCCGGCCGGGCATGAGCCGTGCGCATAGTTCTTCAGCAGCGGCGAGGCCGGATTCATCTCGTACAGGATGCGGCGGAAGTGCGGCGCGCACTTGGCCCGGATGAGCAGGCCGTCGGCGCGTCCCACCGGCGTCGACCACGGGTCCTCGAACTTCTCGGCCGGCTCGCCGCCACCCATGCCGAGCAGCCGCCGCACGAACGACGGCGGGCCCTCACCCACCCCCTGCACTTTGGCGAGGTACGTGAGGATCCGCTCGTAGGCGGCGGCGTCGATGTCGGTGAGGTCCTGCCCGCGCCCGGTGCGAACCAGGAAGAAGAAGTTGAGGACCTTGGCCCCCAGCCCCTTGGCCAGGTCGATCATCGCCGGCACCTCGCCGACGTTCCAGTCGGTCACCGACATGTGGAGCGAGAAGTCGAGGCCGGTGTCGGTCAGCACGCGCGTGGCCCGCACGGCGCCGTCCCAGGCGCCCGGCAGGCGGCGGAAGGCGTCGTGCTTGGCGCGCTCGGTGGAGTCGAGACTGATCGAGGCGCCGAGCACGCCGTGCTCGCGCATGCGCCGGGCCTCGCGCTCGCGCAGCAGCACGCCGTTGGTACCGAGCACGGTGGTGAACCCCTTGGCCGAGGCGTAGCCGGCGACCTCGAAGATGTCGCGGCGCAGCAGCGGCTCGCCCCCGGTCAGGATCAGGAAGACGTTGGGGTTCACCCGGGCGATCTCGTCGATCACCCGCCGGCACTCCTCGGTGCCGAGCTCGCCGCGAGTGTCGGCGCCCGCATGCGCCGACATGTAGCAGTGCGCGCACTCGAGGTTGCACCTCTGTGTGAGGTTCCAGGAAACGGAGTACGCGGTGTACGGGGACGCTGCTGAGGGGGACGAGGCCGGCGTTGATGAGGTCATCGAGGGGGTGTGGCCAGAAGCTGCACGACCCTGGGGGAGCGCGGGCTCCGGGGGGGCGGGGAGCCGCCGACCCGTTTCCCTCCCAACCCCGACCGCGCACCAGCCAGCCGGATGGAGCCCAGCCGCGAACAATCCAACTCGGCCACCAACCTCGTGGTCGCCGGCCCCCCGCCCCCCCGGAGCCCGCGCTCCCCCACCGCTAGCGCGGCTTCTTGTTCGACACGTACCCCGCGATGACCTCGTTCATCGTCTGCCGCGCGTGGCCAAT
>JBGPZN010000368.1:0-3901 GCA_041493815.1 Methylomirabilia bacterium | reverse complement strand
GCCGGCCGCGAGCCCGCCGTACGCCGAGAAGGAGGCCGACGCGGTCGCGGCGGCGCGGCTCATCAACGACGCCTACGCCGGGCTCGCCCAGAAGCACCCGGGCCGGTTCGCGGCCGTCGTGTCGCTGCCGCTGCCCCACATCGACGCCGCGCTGCGCGAGATGGAGCGCGGGCTGGACCAGCTCGGCATGCTCGGGGTGTCGCTGACGTGCTCCTGCTTCGACCGCTCCACCGCCGAGGCGGAGTTCGAGCCGCTCTACCAGGAGATGAACCGGCGGGGCGCGGTGCTGAACTACCATCCGATCCAGAACGGCATCTGCTCGCCGATGATCAACGACTACGGCTTCACGGTCTCCGTCGGCGCCTCGCTCGAGGACAGCGCCATCGTCCTGCACCTGATCGCCCGACGCGTGCCGGAGCGCTTCCCGAACATCACGTACGTCATCCCCCACCTGGGTGGCATCATCCCGATGCAGCTGCAGCGCCTGGACAATCAGGCCCCGCGCCAGCACCCGGACCTGCCCGAGCCCCCCAGCGTCACCGCCCGCCGCTTCTAACTACGACACCGTCGGCCACGGCTCCCAGGCGGCGCTGCTGTGCGCGTGGAAGGCGTTCGGCGCCGATCACCTCGTGGCGGGCAGCGACTACCCGGTCCTGCTCGCGTTCGAGCCGTACCGGCAGAATTTCCACTACATCCGGGAGTCGGGCCTGCCGGCCGCGGACGTCGACACGATCCTCAACCACAACGCCCAGCACGTCCTGGGCCTCGAACGCTAGGGCCGCGGCCTCACGTCCGCTCGCGGCCCGCGAGGGTCTCGTCGATCACCGCCAGGAGCCGGCTCACGTCGAGCGGCTTGGTCAGGTAGTCGAGCACCCCGGCCTCGCGCAGGCGCTGGACCTGCCGGGGGCTGGCGTCGGCGCTGAGGACGACGATCGGGATCTCGCTTGTTCGTGCGTCGTCCTTCAGGACGCGGATGACGGCGTCGCCCTCCATATCGGGCAGATGCTGGTCGAGCAGGATCAGGTCCGGGCGGTGCTCGCGAGCCAGATCGATGCCGACCCGGCCCTGCATGGCGGAGAGCAGCTTGATCCCCGGCCGGCGGTCGAGAATACGCTCCACCAGCCGAAGGTTGGAGAGATTGTCCTCGATGTAGAGGATGACGGCCGTCACCTCGCTGATCGCCGCCGCCACCATCGCCGGCCACGGTCTTGGCAACGCCTGGACCGCGGCCTCGGCGAGCGACAGCTCCACCGAAAAGGTGCTGCCCACCCCGAGTTCGCTGTCGACCCGCAGGACGCCGCCCATCGCCTCGACGAGGTGCTTGGACAGGGTGAGCCCCAGCCCGGTGCCCTCGACGTCGCCCGTCTCCGCACCCAGCCGGTCGAAGGCCGTGAAGAGGCGGCCGATCTTGTCCGGTGCGATCCCGATGCCGGTGTCGGCCACCCGCACCTGCACCCGGCTCGCCGGGAGCGTAGCGCAGGACACGGTCACGGCTCCGCCGGGCGGCGTGTACTTCACGCCGTTGGACAGGAGATTGAGGAGCACCTGCTGGAGACGCTGGCGGTCGGCCATGACGTGCAGTCCGGCGGGGACATCGTCCACGCGAAGGTCGATCCGCCGGTCGCGGGCCAGGGTGGACATCAACTCGGTCGCCTCGCGGATCGTCTCGGGCAGTGGCACTGGCTCCAGGGACAGCCGCAGCCCTCCCGCCTCGATGCGGGCGATGTCGAGCACCTCGTCGATCAGGCGGAGGAGGTGCCGGCCGGCTCGCAGGATCTGCTCCGTACTCTCGCGCTGCCGGGGATCGGGGCGCTCCATCTCGAGGAGCTGGCCGAAGCCCAGGATCGCGTTCAGCGGCGTGCGCAGCTCGTGGCTCATCCGGGACAGGAACTCGCTCTTGGCCTGGTTGGCGCGCTCCGCCTCGGTCTCCGCGCGCCGCCGCTCGGCAATCTCGTGCTGCAGCTGCGCGTTGGCCTCGCTCAGCTCGCGCGTGCGCTCCTCGACCCGATGCTCGAGCTCCTCGGCCTGCTGCCGGATGCGGTCGTGCAGGCGTGCCTGCGTGATGACGATGGCCAGCTGGGTGGCCACTTCCCGGGCGATGCCGATCTGCTCGGGCGATAGCTCGCCCGGGGCGCCGCCGAACCCCAGACTGCCAATCAGCTCGCCTCCCGCGATCATCGGTACCACCTGGTAGACCTGCACGCCGCTCGCGAGCAGCGTGCGCGTGTCCGGACTCGGTGGCAGGGTGCGCACGTCGACCGTCTGCACCTCGCCGCGTCTCAGGGCCTCGAGGTTGCCCATGAGGGCGAGGGGAAACCGGACGCCCGGGCCCACCCGGACCTGGCGTCGGCCCGCCCCGGCCAGCCACTCCGCCTCGCCCGCCTCGAAGTCGAACAGGTTCACGGTCGCGCGCGGGACCTGGAGCAGCGCCTGCAGCGGGCGAAGCGCGGACTCCGCGACCGCGGCCGGCGCCTGCGCGGTGATGAGCCCCCGGTCGATCTCGTGCAGGATGCGCAGGCGCGCGTTCGCCCGATCGAGATCGGCGGTGCGGTCCTGCACGCGCTGCTCGAGCTGCCCGGCCAGAGAGCCGACGCGCCAGCGGAGCAGCCCCACGCCGGCGACGGTGGCCCCGGCGACCAGCACCAAGGCCAGCGCGAGCTGGCGACGGACCGGACCGTACACCTCGGCCGTGTCGACCTTGAGCACAGCCACGAGTCCAAAGTCCGGCAGCGGCGCGTAGGCGCCGAGAACCTGGTTGCCGCGATAGTCGACCGTCGTGATGGCCCCCGCGCTCTCGGTCAGCGCGCGCTGCACCAGGCGGGGCTCGCCGCCGGCGCTGGGCGTCACCGTGACGGGCGCCGAGGACAGGCGCGAGGGAAAGCAGCGAAACATCGGGTTTGGCCGCCCACACAGCAGGAACTCGGCGCTCGCAAAGTGGGTCTGGTCACCGGTGAGCACCGCGGTGAGCCGGGGCACCTTCTGTTCGGCCACCACGGTGCCGAGCGGCCCCTGGGCGTCGGCGAGCGCGAGCTCGTGGCGAAGGAACAGGCCGTCGCGCCAGATGAGGTGGGGCGTCTGGGGGCCGTCCAGGGCGATGTTCATGATGCCGGGCCCCGCGTCGTCGCCGGTCCGCGCAGCCTCGGCGCCGTCGGGCAGCGTCGCGACGAGCATCGAGAAGCCGTGGGGCAGGAAGCTGTCCAGCACGCCCCGCACCACCTGGCGGGACTCCTGGTTGGCCGGCGCCGCCACGAGGAGGCGCAGGTGCCGCAGCATGTTCGGCCGCGTGGTCACGATCGCCGCGCGGGTCGCCCGCAGCTCGAGGTTGGCGGTCAGCTCCGCGAGGTGGACGCTGAGCAGGCTCCGGAGCTCTCCCTCCACCGATCGACGGATCTGCATCTCCAGGGCGGAGACGCCCACGAGTCCCGTGGTGCCGGCGGCGAGGATGAGGGCCAGCGCCGCCGCCTCGGTGATGCGTCGATCGTCGCTGATCGGGCGCGGCGCCCAGGTCTGGCGCGCGATCACCAGCAAGCCGAGCCCCAGCAGGACGAACGCCACCGCCGTCGGCAGGGCGACGGAGCCGAACGCGTACCACGAGTACAGAAAGATCACGTGGAACGCGGGGCCGAGCAGGGCCAGCACGCCGATCGTCACGACGCCGCCACCGAGCACGCGCGCGACCCGGCCCGCCGTGGGGTGACGCGCAGCGCGGGCGGTGAGGAGCACGGTGGCCGCCAGCAGCAGAAATCCGACCGCCGTCGCGATGGCCATCCGGCCCGGATGCAGCTTTGGGTGGGTGTTCGGATCCCGGAACAGCCGCTCGTCGATCGCCAGATCCAGTCCGGTCAGGTCCTGGACGAGGGACGCCAGCGCAATGGCCAGGAGCATTCCGGCCACGACCGTC
>JBGPZN010000025.1:0-14606 GCA_041493815.1 Methylomirabilia bacterium | reverse complement strand
CTCGAGGGCAGCGTGATCGTCGAGAAGGTAAAGGCGGAGACGGTGCCGACCCGCGGCTACGACGCCGAAAGCATGGAGTACGTCGACATGCTGCAGGCCGGCATCATCGACCCGACCAAAGTGGAGCGGGTGGCGCTGCAGAACGCGGCGTCGATCGCTTCGCTGCTGCTGACCACCGAGGCCCTCATCACCGACATCCCGGAGGAGAAGTCCGCGGCGGCCCCGGCGATGCCGCACGGGGACATGTATTAGGGACTCGGAGGGGGGCTCTGCCCCCCTTCCGACGCTCCTCGCACGCCTAACGGTGTGCTCGGAGCTGCCGCCCCCCAGGAGGATTGCGCCGGCGAAGCCGGCGCTCGAAGGGCGGAGAGGTCGAACGGTTCAGGCCCCTGCGATGCGGGGGCGCGGCTCGGGTCGGGGAACCGGCCCGGGCCGTATCTGTTTTCGGGCGTTGACGTTGCGGGCGTCGGGGATGTTTGATACCGTTAGGCGCTTCGAACTGCAGATCGTGTCGATCGTGAGGTCCCGGGGAGGTGAGTGCACTGCGGCCCTATGAAGTCCTGCTGATCATCGACCCACGACCCACCGACGAGGAAGTCGCCGCCCTGCTCACGCAGCTGGGCGAGCACATCACGTCGCTGGGGGCCGGGGTCGTGAAGATGGAGAACTGGGGGAAGCGCCGGCTCGCGTACGACATCCGCAAGCAGCGGGAAGGTACGTACGCAGTCTTCGAGGTTTCAGCCGAGCCGGCCATGGTCAAGGAGTTCGAGCGACAGCTCCGCCTCAACGAGAGCGTGCTGCGCTTCCTCTCGACCCGGGTCCCGATTCGCAAAAAGGCTCGGCCGGCGAAAACTCCAGAGGTTCTTGAGGAGGTCGGTTGATGGCCAATCTGAACAAGGTGCTCCTGATCGGTAACCTCACGCGCCCCCCGGAGCTTCGCTACACGCCGAGCGGCACCGCGGTGGCAGACCTGAGACTGGCGGTGAACCGCAACTACAGCACCCAGACCGGCGAGCGGCGCGAGGAGACGTGCTTCCTCACCGTCGTCGTGTGGGGCAAGCAGGCGGAGTCGTGCGGGGAGTATCTCGACAAGGGCAGCCAGGTCTTCGTCGAGGGCCGGCTGCAGACGCGCGACTGGGAGGGCAAGGACGGACAGAAGCGCACCGCCACCGAGGTCGTGGCCGAGCGCGTTCAGTTCATGAGCCGCACCAAGGGCGCCGGGGCTGGTGTGCCGGCGACGGTTCCGGCGGCCCCGGCCTTCGCCGAGGACAGCGGCGGCGGTGGCGGTGGCGAGGACGACGTTCCGTTTTGACAGAGGAGGGCTGAGCGATTCCGAGCGTCCAGAAGCCCGTGAAGCGCCGCCGGTTCGGGCGGCGGAAGGTTTGCAAGTTCTGCGCGGACAAGGTCGACCTTGTCGACTACAAGGACGTGCGTCGGCTCCGCAGCCTCGTCACCGAGCGCGGCAAGATCATCCCGCGCCGGATCTCGGGCAGCTGCGCGCGCCATCAGCGCCAGCTCACCCACGCCATCAAGCGTGCCCGCACGGTGGCCCTGCTACCCTACGTGGCGACGGACTAGGACGCCGGCCATGAAAGTCATCCTGCTGGACGACGTGGCCAAGCTCGGACGCCGGGGCGAGGTGCGGGACGTCTCCGACGGCTACGCCCGCAATTTCCTGATCCCCAAGAAGCTGGCGCTGAGCGCCAGCGCCGGCAACCTCAAGAATCTCGTTCACATCAAGAACCAGCAGGAGTCCAAGGCCGAGCGCATCAAGGGCGACGCCCAGGGCCTGCAGCAGCGGATCGAGGCGCTCACCTTCGAGGAGCGCCGCCAGGCGTCGGAGGAAGGCAAGCTCTTCGGCTCGGTGACCTCGCAACACATCGCCGACTTCCTCGACAGGCACGGCGTGAAGGTCGAGCGGCGACGGATCCATCTCGACGAGCCGATCAAGACGCTGGGCGAGACGATGGTGCCCGTGCGGTTGCACGCCGACATCACCGCTCAGCTCAAGGTCAGCGTCATCCGCGAGTAGCGCTCGGCCCGAGCGGTCCCCGGCCCCCGAGGCGCGATTCTCGGGGGCCGCGGTGTTTGTGCACCGTCTGTCCACGGGCGTTCACACGTTCTCCACCGTGTTGTCCACGAATTTCGACAGGTGGCGCGCGTTTTTTCTTGACGCCGATGGCGCTACGCGAAACGATCGAGTCGCATGCTTCTTCCATGCTGTGAGCGACTCCGATGAGCGGCGGCGAGCTGCCCTCGCGCATCCCTCCCCAAAACCTCGATGCCGAGCGCGCCGTGCTGGGCGCGATCCTGCTCGAGGGCCGCGAGGCGCTGCCGCGCGTGGTCGAGGTGCTCCGGCCCTCGGATTTCTACACCGAGGCGCACCGCGCGATGTACCACGCCATGCTCAATCTCTTCGACCGGGGCGAGCCGGTCGACCTGCTCACGCTGCAGGAGGAGCTGCGCCGCTCCGACCAGCTGCCGCTCGTGGGTGGCCCCGCCGCGCTGGCCCTGCTGGTCGAGCAAGGCTCGGTGGCCGCCTACCTCACCTCTTACACCGCGATCGTGCGCGACATGGCGGTGCTCCGCGAGCTGATCCAGACCGCCACGCACATCATCGGCCAGGCCTTCGACGCCAAGGAGGACGTCCAGGCGCTGGTGGACGACGCCGAGCGGCGCATCTTCAGCCTGGCCGAACGGCGGCTCGAGGGCAGCGCGATCCCCGTCAAGAACATCCTCAACGACACCTTCAAGTACATCGAGCGTCTCTATGAGCGGCAGGAGCACGTCACCGGCGTGCCGACCGGCCTCACCCGGCTCGACGAGCTGACGGCCGGACTGCAGCCCTCCGACCTCATCCTCATCGCCGGTCGGCCGAGTATGGGGAAGGCCCAGCCACTCGACGCCAACGTGAAGACCGCGACCGGGTGGACACGCATGGGCGAGCTGCGGGTGGGGGAGGAGCTCGCGTCCACGGACGGCCGGCGGTCACGCGTCCGCGCGATCTTTCCCCAGGGCGTCAAGCAGATTTTCCGCGTGACCTTCTCCGACGGCCGTTCGGCCGAGTGCACGGGCGACCATCTGTGGCGCGTTCAGTACCGGACGTGGCCGGAGCCAAGAATCCTCACCACCGACCGTGTCGCCCAGATGCTGCGGGCCGCACGGTACCGGCATCGGCTGTGGATCGACACGCCGTCGGGACAGTACGGTCACGCCGAGTCGCTGCCGATCGATCCGTGGCTGCTGGGCGCGCTGCTCGGCGACGGCACGCTGTCGGGCGGCAGCCTGATATTCTCGACGGCCGCGCCGCAGGTGCTGGAACGGCTCGTCGAGCGCGCGAGCGCGACTTACGTCCTGCGCGCCGCTGGCGGGTACGACTGGCGCATCGTGCAGGCGGTCGGGGCCCATCAGAAGGGCGTGGCCGGCGTCGCGCCCAACGGCCTCATGAGCGCGCTACGGACCCTCGGGTTGTGGGGTATTCGCAGCGACGAGAAGTTCATTCCCGATGTGTACCTGCACGCCTCGCGCGACGCCCGTCTCGAAATCTTAAGAGGACTGATGGACACGGACGGCTGGGTCGAGAGCTGGGGGAGCGAGCGATTCTGCTCGACGAGTGAGCCGCTCGCCCGTGGCGTCGTCGCGCTGGTGCGCTCCCTGGGCGGCTGGTGCTCGATTCGCAGCCGGGGCACGACGTACAGTCACCGGGGGACGCAGCGGGTCGGCCGACCGGCGTTCGTGTGCAACATCCAGTACCCGGAGCCCCAGGCGATATTCCGGCTGTCGACGAAGCGTGGCCGGGCAGCCGCCGCGCCGCGCCGCCGGCGCCGCCTGGTCTTCGTATCGGTCGAGCCGGTCCGGATGGCGGAGGCCCGGTGCATCTCGGTGACGCACCCCTCGGGGCTGTACATCACGGACGACTACGTCGTGACGCACAACACGGCCTTCGCGCTCTCCATCGCGCAGCACGTCGGGATCAAGCTGCACATGAAGATCCTGTTCCTCAGCCTCGAGATGTCGTCGCAGCAGCTCGTGCAGCGCATGCTCTCGTCCGAGGGGCGGGTCGACTCGCTGTCGGTTCGCACCGGCCGCCTGCAGGCTCAGGACTGGCATCGTCTCACCTCGGCGGCCGGCCGCCTCAGCGAGGCGCCGATCTTCATCGACGACAGTCCCAGCCTGTCGGTCCTCGAGGTCCGCGCCAAGGCGCGGCGGATGAAGTCCGAGCACGGCCTCGACCTGATCGTCATCGACTACCTGCAGCTGATGCGCGGCCGTGCCAACCTCGACAACCGCCAGCAGGAGATCTCCGAGATCTCGCGCTCGCTCAAGGCGCTCGCCAAGGAGCTGAACGTCCCGGTCGTCGCGCTCTCGCAGCTCTCGCGCGCGATCGAGACACGCGGCGACAGCACGCCGCGGCTGAGCGATCTTCGCGAATGCGTGACAGGCGACACGCTCGTGTGTCTTGGCGACGGCCGTCGCGTCACGATTGCGTCCCTGGTGGGAACGGCCCCGGACGTGCTCGCGGTGTCGGCGGCGGGTACGATCGTGACCGCCAAGAGCGAGCGGATCTGGCGCGTGGGTCGGCGTCCCGTCTTCACGGTGCGAACCGCGAGCGGCCGCTCGATCCGCGCCACCGAGCGGCACCGCTTCTTCTCCGGGGCTGGCTGGCGAACGATCGGGGAACTGGCGGTCGGCGATCGTCTGGCGCTCGCTCGGCGACAGCCCGAGCCGCTGTTTCCGGAGTCGTGGCCAGACCGACAGGTGGCACTGCTCGGACAATTGATCGGTGACGGCAGCTACCTGAGCGGTCAACCCCTCCGCTACACGACCAGTTCCGAGGTCAACAGCGCGATCGTCGCCGAGGCCGCCCGTGAGGAGTTCGGCGGCCAGGTCAAGCGGTACGCCGGACCGCGAAGCCGACACCAGCTCTTGATCGGCGGCAACGGCGACCGCTGGCATCCCCGAGGTGTCGGTGGCTGGCTCCGCCGGTTGGGGGTCTTCGGCCAGCGTGGTCACGACAAGCGCATCCCGGAGGTGGCGTTCCGGCTTCCCGATCGACAGATCGCGCTGCTCCTTCGGCACTTGTGGGCCACGGACGGCACGATCGCCGTGCGCCACGGAAACCGGGGCAGCGACGGGGTGTTCTACAGCACGACCAGCCGTGGACTGGCCGCGGACGTGGCGGCGCTGCTCCTGCGGCTCGGGATCGTCGCCCGCATCACGACGGCGACCAAGGCCGGCTATCGCCCCTCGTCGTTGGTGGGCGTGTCGGGCACCGCCGACCAGCGCCGCTTTCTCGACGTGGTGGGCGCCTTCGGACCGCGGGAGCCTCAAGCCGGCCGGCTCGAACGTCGGCTGGCCGGGCGGCGGGGGAATACCAACGTCGATACCGTGCCCATCGAGTTCTTCGGGCGGGTGAAGTCCCTCATGCGCACACGCGGCATCACGCAACGGCGCATGGCGTCGCTGCGCGGGACGTCGTATGGCGGCGCCGCGCATTTCAAGTTCGCGCTCTCCCGGACTCTGCTCGGAGAGTATGCCGAGATCCTGGGTGACGATGGTCTGCGGTCGGCGGCTTCGAGCGATCTGTTCTGGGATCGGATCATCGCCATCGAACCGGCCGGCGACGACGACGTCTTCGATCTGACGGTGCCGGGACCGGCGTCCTGGCTGGCGGACGGCATCGTGAGCCACAACAGCGGAGCCCTCGAGCAGGACGCGGACGTCATCATGTTCCTGCACCGGCCGTCGTTCTACAGCAAGGACCCGATGGGGGAGGAGGAGCGCAAGACGGCCGAGGTGCACGTCGGCAAGCAGCGCAACGGCCCCACCGGCAAGCTCGAGGTCGCCTTCCTGTCGCAGTACGCGCGTTTCGAGAACCTGGCCGGGGGTGATCGACAGCACGAGCCGTTCTGATCGGGGGCCCCCGGGGCCCGCCGGGCGTATCATTGCCCGGTGCTCGTGCATCGCCTGAAGCGGCTCCTGGTCGGTACGCCGCTGCCCACGGCGCAGGCCCGTCACGAACGGCTCGGCAAGGCCACCGCGCTGGCCGTCTTCGCCTCCGACGCCCTGTCCTCCGTCGCCTATGCCACGGAGGAAATCCTGCTGGTGCTGGTGCTGGCCGGCACCGCCGCCCTGAGCTACTCGCTGCCGATCGCCGTCGCCATCGCCATCCTCATCGCCGTCGTGGTCAGCTCGTACCGCCAGACGATCATGGCCTACCCCCAGGGGGGCGGCGCCTACATCGTCAGCAAGGACAACCTGGGCACGGTGCCGGGGCTGATCGCGGCCGCCGCGCTGCTGATCGACTACGTCCTCACGGTGGCGGTCAGCATCGCCGCCGGCATCGCGGCGCTGACCTCGGCGGTGCCCGCGCTGTTCGGCTACCGAATCTGGCTGTGCGTGCTCGGCGTCGTCGCCGTCGCGGTCGCGAACCTGCGCGGCATTCGCGAGTCGGGCAAGATCTTCGCGGCCCCCACCTACCTGTTCGTCATCAGCCTGTTCGCGCTGGTGGTCTACGGCAGCCTGGGAGCGGTCTTCGACTTCGTCGGCGAGGCGCCGTATCCGCCGCACCCGTCCGGCCTCGAGGGCGTCGGGCTGTTCCTGATCCTCCGGGCCTTCGCGGCCGGGTGTGCGGCGCTCACCGGGGTCGAGGCGGTCTCCGACGGCGTCCCCGCGTTCAAGCCCCCCGAGGCCCACAACGCGCGGGTCGTGCTGACCTGGCTGGGTGTCATCCTGATCACGCTGTTCCTGGGCATCACGTACCTGGCCCTCGACTTCGGCATCCGGCCCCGCCAGGACGAGACGGTCGTGTCCCAGCTGGCCCGGCACGTGTTCGGGACGGGCGTCGCCTACTACGAGATCCAGCTCGTCACCATGCTCATCCTCCTGCTGGCCGCCAACACCTCGTTCGCCGACTTCCCGCGGCTGGCCTTCTTCCTGGCCCGTGACCGGTTCATCCCACGGCAGTTCGGCACCCAGGGTGACCGGCTGGTGTTCTCCAACGGCATCGTCATCCTGGGCGGGCTGGCCGCAGCGCTGCTGGTCGTCTTCGGCGGCGAAACCCACGCGCTGATCCCGCTCTACGCGGTGGGCGTCTTCATCTCCTTCACGGTGTCGCAGTCGAGCATGGTCCGCCGCTGGTTCCGCCTGCGCAGCGAGGGCTGGTGGTGGCGCGCGGCGGTGAACGGCGTCGGCGCCGCCGTGACCGGGCTCGTCATGGTCACGATCGCGGTGACCAAGTTCTCGCACGGGGCCTGGATCGTGCTGCTGCTCATCCCGACGCTGGTGGCGCTGTTCCTGGCCATCCACCGCCACTACGAGGACGTCGCCCACCAGCTCTCGCTGGAGGACTTCGCGCCGCCGCCGCCGATGTCGAACACGGTGCTGGTGCTGGTGGGCGACCTGCACAAGGGCGTCGTGCGGGCCGTGCAGTACGCGCAGACGCTGTCGCCCAGCGCCAAGGGCGTGTACGTCGAGACCGACCCCGAGCGGACGCGCCGGCTCGAGGAGCGCTGGGGCAAGTGGGGGCTGGGGGCGCCGCTCGTCGTGCTGAACTCGCCCTACCGGTCGGTCCTGGGGCCGCTGACCGAGTACATCGAGCAGCTCCAGCGCCAGGGCGGGGACAACCACATGGTGACCATCGTGCTGCCGGAGTTCATCCCCGCCCGCTGGTGGCAGCAGGTCCTGCACAACCAGACGGCGTTGCTGATCAAGGGCCAGCTCCTGTTCCGCCGCAACGTCGTCGTCACCGACGTGCCCCACCACCTCCGTCGCTGACGCGCCGCTCTGGTACACTTGACCGTCGCGTGACCCCCCGATGAACGTGACGCTCGCATCCGACGGCCCGCTCGACGTCACCGCCACGCTCGCTCGGTACCAGATCTGGGGCGAGGATCCCGCCAACCGCGTCGACGGCGACGTCTTCCGCCGCGTGCTGCGCGCCGGCGAGGCGCTCGTGCCCTACGAGGTGCGCTGGAGCGGGCCGATCGACGACGTGCGCCTGGCGATTCATGTCCCCGGCGCGCGGTCCGCCGCCGTGGCCGCCGCCGGCGAGGTCCGCCGCCTGTTCGGCCTCGACTTCGACCTGCCGGGCTTCTACCGCATGGCCAAGGCGGATACTGCGCTGGCGCGGCTGGTGGAGCCGCTGTACGGCATGCGGCCAACGCTGGCGCCGACGCCGCTCGAGATGCTGGTTGGCGCGATCACGGCTCAGCAAATCAACCTGTCCTTCGCCTTCGCGTGCCGGGCCCGCCTGGTCCGCCGCTACGGCACCCCCCTGCGGATCGGCGGTACCGAGGTGTGGGCGTTTCCCGACGCGGCCGTCCTGGCCCGCGCGCGCGTGCGCGAGCTGCTCGCGCTGAAGTATTCCACGCGCAAGGCGGAGTACATCCGCGACCTCGCCCGCGCGGTCGTGGCCGGCACGCTCGACCTCGACGCCCTCGGCGCCGCCACGAATGCCGACGTGATCGCGCGGCTGACGGCGCTGCGCGGACTGGGGCGCTGGACCGCCGACTGGTTCCTGGCCCGGTGCTGCGGGCGCGGCGACGTCTGTCCCGCCGGCGACCTGGCCGTGCGCAAGGCATTCGACCACTACTACGGCCGCGGCCGGGCGCTCAGCGAGCAGGCGATCCGGCGGCGGGCGCGCGCGTGGGGCCCGTACCAGAACCTGGCTGTGCACTACCTGCTGGCCGGTATGCGGCTGGGCGGCCGCCCCGTGGGCGGTGAATCGTGAACAAGAAGCTCTCGATCCCGATCCTCGGGCAGGGCGATCCCAATCGTCCCCGAGACGTGCACCTGGTCGGCCGCTACGCCCTCGGCGTCGACTGGACCGACGGCCACGGCTCCATCTATCCCTTCGAGCACCTGCGGGCGGCCTGCCCGTGCGGCGCCTGCGGCGCCCCGGCGGCAGCGGGCACGACGGCCACCTGGCCGAAGGAGATCAAGAAGCTCGACGCCGCGCTGCGGATCGGCTGGGCCGACGGCCACGAGAGCGTGCTGCCCTACACGGAGTTGCGGGCGGGCTGTCGCTGCGCGGGCTGCACCGGCGTCCATTGATGGACGAGCGCCGCCGGCGCCTGATCGTCCTGGGCGTCATGCTGTCGATCTTCCTGGCCGCGATGGAGTCCACGGTCGTCTCCACCGCGATGCCGCGCGTGGTGGCCAGCCTGGGCGGCATCGAGATGTACTCGTGGGTGTTCTCGGGGTTCCTGCTCACGTCGACGGTGACGATGCCGGTGTGGGGACGCCTGTCCGACCTGCTGGGCCGCCGTCGCGTCTTCCTCGGCGGCCTGACGCTCTTCCTCGCCGGCTCCGCGCTGTCCGGGCTGGCGCAGACCATGGCCCAGCTCATCGCCTTCCGCATGCTCCAGGGCCTCGGCGCCGGCTCGCTCATGACGATCGGCATGACGATCATCGGCGAGCTGTTCCGGCTCGAGCGGCGGGCCAAGATGCAGGGCTACATCTCGGGCGTGTGGGGCGTGGCCTCGCTGTGTGGCCCGCTCATCGGCGGCTTGCTCACCGACCACGCGTCGTGGCGCTGGGTCTTCTACATCAACCTGCCGTTCGGCGCGGTGGCGATGGCGCTCATCGCCGCCGGCCTGCGCGACCACGTACGCGACGGGCCGCGTCCCGTGATCGACTACGCGGGGCTCGGCCTGTTCACCGCCGGCGTGTCGGGGTTGCTGCTCGGCGTGCTCGAGGCCGGTCGGGTGGCGCGCTGGACCGGGGCCGACGTCGTGGTCCCGCTCGCGCTCGCCGTCGTCGCACTCGCCACGTTCGTCGCCGTCGAGCGGCGGGCGGCCGAGCCCATCGTTCCGCTCCGCCTGCTCGGCGTCCGCATGGTGCTGGCGGCGTCGGTGACGGGGTTCCTGGCCGGCATGGCAATGTTCGGAGCGATCTCCTTCGTGCCGCTCTTCCTGCAGTCGGTCAGTGGCATGTCGGCGACCGCCGCCGGTGTCGTGCTCATTCCATTCGTGCTGGGCTGGGTCGCCATGTCGATCGTCAGCGCCCGCCTCGTGCTCCGCATCGGCTATCGCACGGTGGTGGGGGCGGGCATGGTCTGCCTCACGCTCGCGTTCCTGCTGCTGAGCCGCTGGTCGGAGTCGCTCACCCAGGGCGTCGCCATGCGTGACGCGCTTCTCGGCGGCGTCGGCATGGGCCTCACGATGGTCCCGATGCTCATCGCGGTGCAGAGCGCGGTGGCCCGCGCGGACCTCGGCGCGGCGACCTCCATGCTCCAGTTCTTCCGGACCCTCGGCGGGGCCATCGGGTTGTCGGTGATGGGCACCGTGATGGCGTGGCGGCTGAGCATGGGCCTCGGCCGGGCCGAGGCGTTGCACGGGGTGTTCGTCACCGGGTTGCTGGTCTGTCTGGCCGCCGTCCTGTCGGCGTTCCTGGTGCCGGCCGGCCGGGCGCAGGACCTCGCCCGGGCGGACGTGCGCGGCGAGCCGACGCGCGTGGGAGGATAGAGCCATGGCGGGTGACCTGCCGTTCCTCGAGCGTCTGGCCCAGATGCCGGCGGTGCCGGTGGGCGACGCGGTCACGCTCGTCGAGGCCCTGAACGAGCCGGGCGCCGACCCGGTCATCGGTCCGCTGTTCGGCACCGACGACGACGGCAACCCCGTCGTGAACCCGCTGGTACCGGCTGTGCTCGAGCACATGCAGCAGAAGGAGGACTCGACCTGCTACGCGGCGCTGCTGGAGGGGCTGACGGGAATCTGGAACGTGGCGGTGCGGGCCGCGGTGGTGGCGCGGCTGCGGGCCAGCGGCCTGCCGTCCGACGACCTGCTGCTGCGCCTGCAGAAGCTGTCGCCGACGCTCGGGTTCGCCGCCGGCAATCACGAAGGGGCGCGGGAGTGGCTGGCCGATCCGTTCACCCAGGACGCGTTGCTGGTGCAGCAGTGCGTGGTGCGGCTGCTGTTCGCCTTGCGCACGATGGCGGAGGCGCGCGGCACCGAGCTGGTCTCACCCTCGTAACCGGGCTCACAACGAGAGGAGCACGACGATCATGGCGGCCATTCCCCAGTCGCACCGGGACCTGTTCGACAAGAAGTCCTTCGCCCACATCGCCACCGTCGGCGCCGACGGCGCCCCCCAGGTGACGCCGGTGTGGATCGACTACGACGGGACCCACATCCGGTTCAACACCGCGCGCGGCCGCGTGAAGACGCGGAATCTCGAGCGCAATCCCCGGGTGGCGCTGTCGGTGCAGGATCCCGACAATCCGTACCGCTACGTCCAGGTCAAGGGGCGGGTGACCGAGATGACCGAGAAGGGCGCCGACGCGCACATCGACGCGCTGGCCAAGAAGTACACCGGTCAGGACCGCTACGCCCACCGCCAGCCGGGCGAGGTGCGGGTGACGGTGAAGGTCACGCCCGAGAAGATCCAGAGCATGGGGTGATGCGGGGCCGGTGATCCAGCTCGACGACATCTCGAAGGGCTTCGGCGGCCAGCCCCTCTTCCGCGAGGTCACCTGGCGTATCGGCGAGCGCGAGCGCGTCGGTCTGGTCGGCCCCAACGGGGCCGGCAAGACGACGCTGTGTCGCATCCTGGCCGGGCTCGACGATCCCGACACCGGGCAGGTGAGCCGCCCGCGCGGGGTGACCGTCGGCTACCTGCCGCAGGAGGTTGCCGGCACCGCCGCCGGCTCGGTCCTGGCCGAGGCGCTGGGCGGCTTCGAGGCGGTGTGGGCGATCGAGCGCGAGATGGAAGACGTCGCCCGCGCGCTGGAGACGGCGCCGGGCGAGGCGCTGACCGAGCGCTACGGTGAGCTGCAGCATCGCTTCGAAGCGCTCGGCGGCTATCACCTGGAGACGCAGGCCCGCGCCATCCTGAGCGGGCTGGGCTTCCGTCCCGACGAGCTGGCCCGGCCGCTCGGAGAATTTTCCGGGGGCTGGCGGATGCGCGCCGCCCTGGCCCGGCTGCTGCTGCTGGCGCCCTCGCTGCTGCTCCTCGACGAGCCGACCAACCACCTCGATCTCGCCTCGCTGGCATGGCTGGAGGACTTTCTTTCGGGGTACGACGGCACCGTGGTCGTCGTCTCCCACGATCGCTATTTCCTCAATCGCATGGTGACGACGATCGCGGACCTCACGCCCGAGGGCCTCGTCGTCTATCCCGGCGACTACGACGACTTCCTCGTCGAGCGGGAGGCCCGCCGCGCCCTGCTGGAGGCGCGCGCGCGCAACCAGGCCAAGCGCATCGCCGAGGTCGAGCGGTTCATCGAGCGCTTCCGCTACCAGGCAACGAAGGCGCGGCAAGTGCAGAGCCGGGTCAAGATGCTGGATCGCGTGGAGCGCATCGAGCTTCCGGGCGCTCGCCGCCAGGTGCACTTCGCGTTCCCGGAGCCGCCGCGGACCGGACGTCGCGTCGCCACGCTGACCGGCATCCACAAGGCCTACGGCGACAACGTCGTCTACGCCGGCATCGACGTCGTCGTCGAGCGGGGCGAGCGGCTGGCGCTGGTGGGCGACAACGGCGCCGGCAAGTCCACCTTGCTCAAGATGCTGGCCGGCGTCCTGGACTTCGACCGTGGCGAGCGGTTGCTCGGCTCCCACGTGGCGGTGCACTACTACGCCCAGCACCAGCTCGACGCCCTCGTCCCGACGCGCACCGTGCTCGAGGAGCTCGAGGCGGTGGCCCCGGAGGCGACCCACACGCGCCTGCGCACCATTCTCGGCGCCTTCCTGTTCTCAGGCGACAGCGTGGACAAGAAGGTGGCGGTGCTCTCGGGTGGCGAGAAGGCGCGGCTGGCGCTGGCCCGCATGCTGGTCCGCCCCGCGGCGCTGCTGTGCATGGACGAGCCGACGAACCATCTCGACCTGGCCTCGCGCGAGGTGCTCGAGGCCGCGCTGGCGGCGTTTCCGGGCACGATCGTGTTCATCTCGCACGACCGGTACTTCATCAACCGGATCGCGACGGTCGTGGTCGAGGTCGCGCATGGCGCGCTCGCACGCTTCCCCGGGTCGTACGACGACTACCTCGATGCGAAGGCGCGCGGGGTTGACGTCACGGCCCGGGCGCCGGAGCGGGGGCACGGCCCTGCGCTCCCCGAGGCAAAGGTCGCTCAGGGCCGTGCCCCCGCTCCGGCGCCCTCTCCGCGGCGTCAGCTTCACGCGGCTTCGGACGCGGAGTCATCGCGCGAGGCGGAGCGGCGGGCGGCGCCGGCTGGGGCGCGGGCGCCGGAGGGCGCGGCGGAAGGGGCCAAGCCGGTCGTGCGGTTGGTGAAGAAGAAGCCGACGAGCGAGGTTAGAGAGCTGCGGCGGCGGGTCGAAGAAGTTGAACGGAAGATTCATGGGTTGGAAAGGCGGATTGCGGAGATTGGGGCGGCGTTGAGTGATCCGCGGCTCTACCTGCACGGGGATCGCGTGCGCGCGGTGTCGGGGGAGCGGAAGGCGGCGGAGGCAGAGATGGCCGGGCTTCTGCGCGAGTGGGAGAGCCTGTCGACGGCGCTGTCGGCCCATGAGTGAGTTTGGGGCGGCCGTCGATCCGGACGAGCTCAAGCGGCAGCGGAGCCGAGCGCGGGAGCTGCGCGACAGCCAGTGGTGGAAGCGGCGGATCTCGACCGGGATCTGCTACTACTGCCGCCGGCAAGTGGGGCCGGCGGCGCTGACCATGGACCACATCGTGCCGCTCGGCCGCGGCGGCGCGTCGGTTCGCGGCAACGTCGCGCCCGCCTGCAAGGACTGCAACAACCGCAAGAAGGGAATGGTCCCGGTCGAGTGGCGTGAGTACGTCGACTCGCTCGGCACGCGCGACGACGAACGCTAGCAGGCTGCTGAAAAGCAGCCGGCGGGTTTTTCAGCAACCTGTTAGGAGGACGGCGTGATCAGGTGCGCCGGCGCCTGGTCGATCGCCGGCGCGGGCGGCTGCGCGATCGCCTCGATCGCGGGCGACGCCGATGGATCCAGTCGCGCCGCCGCCACGTTGTAGGCGACCCCCAGCGCCCCGCTGATGGCGACGGCGAGCGCCAACGCGGCGGCGATCACCAGCACGTCCCAGTGCTCGTCGGCCCATTCCCCCAGCGTGTTCATCTCCCCTGATCTACGGCCCCAAGCGGCCGTCCGGATGTCGCGGCCGCTCTCGATTTCAGGCTCGCCTCGCCGGCCCGCGGACGGGCCGCCTCGGCTCGCACTTCCGTGTATCCGACTGATGTGACCGAATCATTGGACGTTGACGCGACTGGCACCGTCCCGTTGAATGACGCCGCTCGATTCGAGCGTGCTGTGCACCGTCGAGAAACGGAGGCGTCTCATGTGGCATCTCGTGATCCTCGTCGCTCTGCTCGCCGCCGCGTCACCGCCGGCGCGGCCCGCGACCGCCGGCGTCACGGCCGCGCCGTCGATGAGCGTGGCGGCCGCCGTCGACGCAAAGGTCAACATCAACACCGCCGACGTGAAGGAGCTGATGAAGCTACAGGGTGTCGGCCGCAGCCTCGCGGAGAAGATCGTGCAGTACCGTGACGCGCACGGGCTCTTCAAGAAGGCGGTGGATCTCCGGAAGGTCGAAGGTGTCGGTGACGCGTTGTGGGAGAAGAACCGCGAGCGCCTCGTGGTGAAGTGACGCTGCGTGGCACTTTTTCTTTGCCGCGCTCAAATGCTGATAGT
>JBGPZN010000495.1:0-2842 GCA_041493815.1 Methylomirabilia bacterium | reverse complement strand
GCAGGCGCGACTACAAGATAGGATCGACGCGGTCAACGCCTGGGATCTCGACCGCACCGTCGAGCTGGCGATGGACGCGCTGCGGGTGCCGCCGGGCGACGCGGAGGTGGCGAAGATCTCCGGCGGTGAGCGGCGCCGGGTCGCGCTGTGCCGGCTGCTGCTGGCCAGGCCCGACATGCTGTTGCTGGACGAGCCGACGAATCATCTGGACGCCGAGTCGGTGGCCTGGCTCGAGCGCTTCCTGAAGGAGTACCCGGGCACCGTGGTGGCGATCACCCACGACCGCTACTTCCTCGACAACGCCGCCGGCTGGATCCTCGAGCTGGACCGCGGCCACGGCATCCCGTGGGAGGGCAACTACTCCTCCTGGCTCGATCAGAAGCAGCAGCGGCTGGCCCACGAAGAAAAGGCCGACCTCTCCCGCCAGCGCACGCTCGCGCGCGAGCTGGAGTGGGTGCGGCTCTCACCGCGCGCGCGTCAGGCCAAGAGCAAGGCGCGCCTGCAGGCGTACGAGGCGATGCTCGACGCCCCGGACGCCGAGCGCGTCGAGAAGCTGGAGCTCGCCATCCCGCCCGGCCCCCGCCTGGGTGACCTCGTGGTCGAGGCCGACACGCTGACCAAGGGCTACGGCGATCGGGCGCTGATCGACGGGCTGTCGTTCAAGCTGCCGCGCGGCGGGATCGTGGGGGTCATCGGGCCCAACGGCGCCGGCAAGACGACGCTGTTCCGCATGATCGCGGCACAGGAGAAGCCCGACGGCGGCGTGCTGCGGGTGGGCGACACGGTGAAGCTCGCGTACGTCGATCAGAGCCGCGACGCGCTCGACGCCGACAAGACCGTGTGGCAGGAGATTTCCGGCGGCGCCGAGATCCTCGACGTGGGCGGCCGCAAGCTCCCGTCGCGCGCCTACGTCGCCTCGTTCAACTTCAAGGGCACCGACCAGCAGAAGAAGGTCGGCACGCTGTCGGGCGGCGAGCGCAACCGGCTGCACCTGGCCAAGACGCTCACGAGCGGCGGCAACGTGCTGCTGCTGGACGAGCCCACCAACGACCTCGACGTCGACACGCTGCGCGCGCTCGAGGACGCGCTGCTGGAGTTCGCCGGCTGCGCCGTGATTATCAGCCACGATCGCTGGTTCCTCGACCGCGTCGCCACCCACATGCTCGCCTTCGAGGACGAGGGCCGCGTGGTGTGGTTCGAGGGCAACTACGCCGACTACGAGGCCGACCGCCGCCGCCGCCTCGGCGCCGAGGCCGACCGCCCCCACCGCCTGCGCTACAAGCGCCTGCCCGCCCGGTAGTCGCGGGGATCCAGGCAACACACCAGCACGTTCTCGCCGTCGCGGCGCACGCGGCGCACTCGGATCTCGCGAAAGCGCGGCCGCAGCGCGGCGGCGACCTGACGCCCGTCGCCGCGCAGATGCCGGTTGATCACCAGCCGGCCGCCCGGCGCGACCAGCGGCACCAGCGCCTGCGCCAGCGGCAGGCCGACCTCGGGCGGCGCCGCGTACGCCGCGTCCTCCATCACGAAGTCGAAGCGGCGCCCAACCTGCGTGAGCCACGGCACGATGCGGGTCGCGTCGCCGCACAGGAACTCCAGCCCGTCGAGGCGACGCAGTCCGAACCAATCGCAGGCCACGCGCACGATCACCGGGTCCCGCTCGATCACCGTGATCTCCCGCGGCTGCGCGAACTGCTGGAGCATGTGCACCTGGGTGCCGCCGCCGAGCCCGACCAGGAGCGCGCGCGGCCGTGGCGGCAACCCCACCGCCGCCAGCGCGTGCCACCAGTACTCCTTCTTGAGCCGCTCCCAGTCCTCGTCCAGCGGATAGATCGACAGGATGTCCCCCGCCACGATCAACCGCCGCTCGTTCCGATAGTCGACGACCCGCACCCGCCCCGTCGTCTGCGTCGTCGCCTCGAACACCGTCCGCGACTTCCGCCCGTCCGCCCGCCCAAACTCCTCCAGCATCGTCCGATCGACCGCCACCCCCGCCTCATCACCCGCCACCGTTGTCCTCACCTCACGCGATTCGAGTATTGATTCGCCAGTGAACCCGGAATATTCGCACCTCACGCCCGTTCGAGCGGCGGCTTTGCCGCCGCAATCCTGTCCTGGGGGGAGGCAGGCGCGAGCGGGCCGTCAGGCCCGCTGCGCCGTCGGAAGGGGGGCGAAGCCCCCCTCCGAGAATTACCGTGGCTGCATCCGAATGGCGCCGTCGAGCCGGATCGTCTCGCCGTTCAGCATCACGTTGGTGATGATCTGCTCGGCGAGGGCCGCGTACTCGTCCGGCTGGCCGAGGCGCTTGGGGAAGGGCACCTGGTTGGCGAGCGAGACGCGCACCGGGTCGGGCAGCGTGCCGAGCAGCGGCGTCTCGAAGATCCCCGGCGCGATGGTCATCACGCGGATGCCCTGCTCGGCGAGGTCGCGCGCCACCGGCAGGGTCAGGCCCACGATGCCGCCCTTCGACGCCGAGTACGCGGCCTGGCCGATCTGGCCGTCGAACGCCGCCACCGACGCGGTGTTGATGACGACGCCGCGCTCGCCGTCCGCCGTCGGCGTGTTGCGCGCCATGTGGACGGCGGCCAGGCGGATGCAGTTGAAGGTCCCGATGAGGTTCACCTGGATGACCCGGGTGAACTCCTCGAGCCGCGCCGGACCGTTCCTGCCCACTGTCTTCATGGCCGTGCCGATGCCCGCGCAGTTGATGAGCACGTTCACGCTGCCGAGATGACGCAGCGCCGTCTCCAGCGCGGACGTCACCTCCTCCGCGCTCGTGACGTCCGCGGGCGTGAAGATGGCGGCGGGGCCGAACCCCTTGGCGACGTCGCCGCCCGCCGAG
>JBGPZN010000424.1:0-3402 GCA_041493815.1 Methylomirabilia bacterium | reverse complement strand
CTTGGCCAGCCGGGCGCCGATCACCGGCTTGCCGCTGCCGGCCAGATCGTAGATCGCCGCCAGGTAGTCCTGGACCGAGGCGGTGGTGTTGCCGCTGCTGCCGCCCTTGTTTTTTAGGGTTGACGACTTCGCCATATTAGGATTACCTAATGCTCCGGTCGCTCCGCTGCACCGAGTATATCTGAGAAAGGAACGCTCATGCGACGGACATCGCTCACACGCGGGCTGGCGGCCGCGCTCGGGGCCGTGGCGGCCCTCGTTCTGCTGCCCGCCCCCTCCCCCGACGCGCAGGGGCCCGAGGTCGTCGTCTACTCGGCCCGGCACTACGGCCAGGAGGCGGCCTTCGACGCCTTCACCAAGAGGACCGGCATCGCCGTGAAGGTCCTGACCGGCCAGACCGGTGAGCTGTTCGAGCGGCTGAAGGCCGAGGGCGAGCGTTCGCCGGCCGACGTGCTCGTCACCGTCGACGCCGGCAACCTGTGGAACGCCGCCCGCGGCGGCCTCCTGGCCAGGATCGACTCGCCCGAGTTGACGTCGAACATCCCCGCCCACCTGCGCGACCCCGAGCAGCGCTGGTTCGGCCTCACCGTGCGGGCGCGGACGATCATGTACAACACCCGCAAGGTGACGCCGGCGGAGCTGTCCACCTACGAGGCGCTCGCCGACCCGAAGTGGAAGGGCCGCGTCTGCCTGCGGACGTCGTCGTACATTTACAACCAGTCGATGCTCGCCACGCTGATCAAGCGCCACGGCGAGGCCCGCACGGAAGAGGTGGTGCGCGGCTGGGTCGCCAACCAGCCGACCCTCATCAACGGCGACACCAAGATCCTGGAATCGATCGCCGCCGGCCAGTGCGACGTGGGGCTCACCAACCACTACTACCTCGCGCGCATCGTGGCCAAGGACCCCGCGTTCCCGGTGGCGCCGTTCTGGGCGAACCAGGCGACGAGCGGCACCCACGTCAACGTCTCCGGCGCCGGCGTCACCGCCCACGCCAAGAACCGCGCGAACGCGATCAAGTTCGTGGAGTTCCTCTCCGGCCCCGAGGCGCAGCAGATGTTCGCCGATCTCGCGTTCGAGTACCCGGTCAACACGCAAGCGGCCGTCAACCCGATCGTCGCCCGCTGGGGCGCGTTCAAGCAGGACGACATCAACATCGCCGCCGCCGGCGAGTTCCAGGCCGCCGCGGTGAAGCTCGCCGACCGGGCCGGCTACAAGTAACCCTGCCCGCCCCCCTCGCGCTCTCGCGGGGGCCGCGGCCCGTCCGGCCGCGGCCCCCGTCGCCGTGGACGCTGGCCGCGCTCGCAATCGCCGCCACGCTGGCGATCCCGCCGCTGGCGGTCGTCTCCTCCCTCACGCAGCCCGCGCGCGAGGTGTGGGCGCATCTCTGGCGCACGCAGCTCGTGGAGCTGACGCTCAACACGCTGGCCCTGATGACGGGCGTCGGCCTCGGCACGCTGGGGCTCGGGACCGCGCTCGGCTGGCTGGTCACGGGCTACGAGTTCCCCGGCCGGCGGATCTTCGAGTGGGCGCTGATGCTGCCGTTGGCGCTGCCGGCCTACGTGATCGGCTTCGCCGTGCTCGGCCTGCTCGACTACGCGGGACCGCTGCAGACCGCGCTCCGCGAGCACCTCGGTCCCGCCGCCGGGCTGCCCAACCCGCGCGCGTACTGGGGCGTGGTGCTCGTCATGACGCTGGTGTTCTATCCCTACGTCTACCTGCTCGCGCGCACGGCGTTTCGCGAGCAGGGCGCCGCCACGCTGGAGACGGCCCGCACGCTCGGCCGCTCGCGCTGGCAGGCGTTCCGCCAGGTGTCGCTGCCGATGGCGCGGCCCTCGCTGGTGGCCGGCACCTCGCTGGCCATGATGGAAGCGCTGGCCGACTTCGGCACCGTCGCCACCTTCGGGTACCGCACGCTCACCGAAGCCGTCTATCGCGTGTGGTACGGCATGTTCGACCGGGTGGCGGCGTCCCAGCTGGCGAGCCTGCTGCTGCTCTTCGCGCTGACCTTGCTCGTGCTGGAGCGCGCGCTGCGTGGCCGCGCCCGCTTCGTGCAGAGCCAGCGCCGCGGCCTGGGCGTGCAGCGCGTGTCGCTCTCCGGCTGGCGGGCCGCGCTCGCCGCCGCCGGCTGCGGTCTCGTGCTGATCGCCGCGTTCGTCGCCCCCGTGGGCCGGCTGGGCGCGTGGGCCGGCGACGCGGCGGACGGCTGGCGCTCGGTGGTGCCCGCATTCTCGACCGTGCTGCTCAACACGGTACTGCTCGCCGCCGCCGCCGCGCTCGTCACGTGCGCACTGGCGCTGGCCCTGGCCTACGCGTCGCGCCTGCATCCGGCGGCGGCCGTGCGCGCCGCCACCCGCGTCGCCAGCATGGGCTACGCCCTGCCCGGCTCGGTGATTGCCGTCGGCGTCCTGATTCCGCTCGCCCGTCTCGACCACGTGCTGGTGACCGGCGCCGAGTGGCTGCTCGGCCGCCCGGCCGGACTCGTGCTCACCGGCTCCGCCGCCGCGCTGGTCTTCGCCTACGTCGTCCGCTTCCTGGCTGTGAGCCTGCAGACGCTGGAGGCGAGCCTCACGAAGATCCCGCCGTCGTTCGACGACGCCGCCCGCTCCCTGGGCGCCGGCATCGCCGGCACCCTCACGCGCATCCACCTACCCCTGATGCGCAGCGGCGTCCTCACCGCACTGGTGCTGGTCTTCGTCGAAACCGTCAAGGAGATGCCGGCGACACTCCTGCTCCGCCCCTTCGGCTTCGACACGCTGGCGATCGCCGTCTGGGAGCGCACCGCGGAATCGCAGTGGTCCGAGGCCTCCGTGCCCGCGCTCGCCATCGTCGCCGCCGGGCTGCTGCCCGTCTTCCTCGCGATCCGCCTCTCGTCCCGCTCGCGCTAACGTCCGTCGTCCCATTGTGGATGCCCCTCGCGCGGGACGGTGCCGCCGTGGGGCGGGCGGGCATGTGGTGGGGTCTCCGGCTACCACGAGGCGGGGGGCCGCTTCGAATCGGCCTTGGCTGGACTCCACCAGGCTGGGGGGCGCACGGTCAGGCGTGACGGGAACGGGTCCCGGAGACCCCACCACATGCCCACCCGCCCCACGGCGACACCGGCGGCACCAGCGTCACGCACGAACGTGATTCAGGACCGAGCAGCGGCGGCCCGGGGGATCTCGCGGTGATATTCTGACCGGCATGAATCGGGCTGATGCGGGGCAGAGAATGAGCGCGCTGCGTGAGCAGCTTCATCGGCACGACCATCTGTATTACGTTGAGGCGCGGCCCGAGGTGTCCGACGCGGAGTACGACGCGCTCATGCGGGAGCTGCGAGCGCTGGAGGCGGAGTTCCCCGATCTCGTCACGCCGGACAGTCCGACCCAGCGCGTGGGGGGGGCGCCGATCGAGGCGTTTCAG
>JBGPZN010000450.1:0-3224 GCA_041493815.1 Methylomirabilia bacterium | reverse complement strand
GGCCGAGGCCGTCGACGCCCAGCGCCGCGGCGAGATCTCGCTGCGCAACCCCACCGTCAAGAACCTGCTGCTGTTCGACGGCGCCACGTCGACGACCCACGCGCTCGATCGGCTGCGCGACCGCCCGGTGCCGACCATCCGGCCCCGCGTCGTGACGGACAACGGGGAGCGCCGGGTGCTGATGCCCGGCGATGCCGGCTACTTCTAGCCGCGCCCGCCGTCAGAACCTCAGCTCGAGCGTCACGGCGTGCAGCGTGCCCGTGTCGGCGGCCTCCTGATCGGCCACGGACAGCGTCCAGGTCCCGGTCGGCTTCTTGCCGATCAGCGCGGCCAGCCCCGGCGCGTTCACCGGGTCGTAGCTGGTCTTGAGGTTGTCCGTGCCGCCCCCGGCGCGGTTGTGCAGGACGATCGTCCCGACGCCGGTGGCGGTCGGCGGCTTGATGCTGACGACCAGATCGCCGATGTACGTGTGATCGATATCGACCCCGACCTTGAGACCGGCGAGCACCCCGGCATCGGCCACCGGCACCGATAACCGCGAGGTCCGGAGGTCGCGGATCGGTACGTCCTGGATCGTCGAGCGTATCGCCACCAGATCGGGCTGCGCGGGGACGGCAAGGTCGACGGCCCGGCGGGCGTTCAGACGCCCGTACCCGTACAGCGGACTGTGCCCGCTCGCGTCGTACTGGCCGTTGGCGGTGTCGATTCGGTCGCACGCGCGCTTGATGATGTCCTTCACCTCGTCGTGCCGGAGGTTCGGATTGCGCGAGAGAATGAGCGCCGCGACGCCCGCCACCCCCGGCGCCGCGCTCGAGGTGCCGCCGAAGTCATTCGTGTAGTTGCCGTTGACATCGCCGCGCGTCGCCTGGCCCGGGTTGTAGCCGGTGGGGCCGGTGCGGTCCGTGGTGAAGATGCCCGGCGTGTTCGTGGGAACGCCGTCGTTGCTCGGGAACGCGCACCAGACCGCCGGCCCGAAGTCGCTGTAGGCGCTGTGCTTGCCGGAGTCGTTGCAGGCGGCGACCGCGACGACGGCGGGGTGGCTCGCGTAGCCGTCATTGGCGACGCTCTCGTTGCCGTTGCCGGCGGCCCAGGCGATCACACAGCCCCGGCCGTTGCGGCCGTGGGTCAGCGCGTACTCGATGGCGAGACGGGTGGAGTCGGGGAGGGGCACGACCGTGTTGTGGACCGGATCCTGAGGATCCCACCAGCGGCCGTCGCTGGGTCCCCAGCTGCACGAGATGACGTCGGCTCCGTGGTCGGCCGCCCACACGAAGGCGTCGGCCTCCTGCTGAGCGCCCAGCGCCGACATCAGGCGGATCGGCATCAGGCGCGCCGCCGGCGCCACCCCCGACGCCCCGAACCGACCGTCCGCGCAGGCCACGCCGGCACACGCCGTCCCATGATTCTCCTGGGTTCCCCCGGGCCGGGGATCGCTCGTCCGGCGCGTCGCGTCGCGCGGCGACGCGACCTTGCCCGGGGAGCCGAACTCCACGTGGTCGATGTCGATGCCGGTGTCGATGATGGCGATGGTCGCGTTCTCGCCCCGGGCCAGCGTCCAGGCCGATTCGACGTTGGCGTGGGCGTCGATGGCCTTGCCGCCGACGGTCATGGGCTTGAGGTGCCACTGGCCGGGGAAGGCCCCGCGCCAGCGCATCTCGCGCACCAGCTCCGGATGGCTGAGCTCCACCGTCCGCTCGCGTTTCAGCCGCTCGGCGATCGCGAACACCTTCTGGCCGGTGCCCTCGCGGGCGCCCACGAAGTAGGCGTTGCGCGCGTACGCGAGCTTCTCCTTCACCGTGAGCCGGTATTTCTTCAGCACCCGGCGGCAGGCGGCCGCGCTCTCGTCGTCGTGGAACTTGACGAAGAAGTTCTCCGTGTAGACGACGGGCTGTCGCGTCGCCCGGTCGACCAACACGCGTCCGGCGAACTGGAGCCCGCGCTCCTTCTTCAGCGTGGCGCTCGCCGCCTGGGCGCGGGGGCGGCGCGGCCCGGCCGCCGACCTCAGAATTTCGACGCCCGCCTGGGCAAACTGCGCGACCGGCTCGAACCGGTCGAGCGTCCGGCGCGCGGCGGCCGACAGCGGCGTGAGGCGCACGGGAGCGCGGTTGCGCGTGCGCACGACCAGGTGATCGGGACTCGGGACCAGCGTGAGCTTGGGGCCCTTCGGGCCGCTCCCGTAGCGCACCGTGATCATGGCAGGCTCCTCGTCGTGATGCGGGTTATGAGCGGAATGCCGATGGACGACTCATGGGACACTGTCGTCCATGACGGTCTGGCCGCGCCAGCTTCGCACGAACGGGACGCACGTGTCCTACACCTTGCAGGACGACTACTACGCCGTGCACCACCGGCGCCGGGGCGCGGCGGCCGACGACGCGGTGCTGGTGCTCAACGAGGGAGAGATCGCCGTCTTTCGCGGCCGGCCGCCGGCGGGGCTTGGGGTCGGGCCTGTCTACGCGACACCGGAGGGATCCCTCGCCGTGCCCACCGGCCTCGTCTTCGTGCGCTTCGCCGAAGGCACGTCCGTGGCCGCTCGCCGCGGTGACCTCGAGCGCCTCGGCTTCGAGCTGGTGGAGGTGCCCAGCTATGCCCGCCACGCGGCGTGGGTGCGCGCGCGGGGCGAGGAGGGTATCGGCAGCGCGCTGGGGCAGGCCGCCGATCTGGCCACCCTGCCCGGAGTGGAGCACGTCGAGCCTCAGATGCTGATGGCCGTTTCTCGCCGCTAGCCTCGTCGTCCCGTCGCTCGCCGTCAGGGTGCGCTCCTGTTGCCGGAGCGCCGATTGGACGTTCCGGTCACGGGCCATTCCTGTCCTCTCCGGCGAAGTGGGGGCCGGGGCTTGGCTCGCGTCAGGGTACTGCGATCAGGCGCGGTCGACCAGCGGGAAGAATCGGCGGGTGAACTCGGCCGGATCGAGGTTGCCGGCCTTGGCCAGCGCCGCCACCGTCTCCGGCTTCTCGAAGTCCTCGGGTTTGAGGCGGATCATGTAGGCCATGAGCGTCTGGTACATCTCCGACTCCACGTCGGCGTAGCGCACCCGGATGCGGCCGGTCTTGGGATCCATCATCAGTCCGAACGGCACCGGCACCAGGCGACCGGCCTGGATGGTCACCATGGCGTTGCTGCCGCCCTCGAGCAGAAAGCGCGGGGCCCAGTAGCCGAGGCTGCGGCAGTACTGGATGTCGTGGGCGCCCGGCGGCGCGCAGCGCAGCTCGTAGCCGAGGTC
>JBGPZN010000413.1:0-3551 GCA_041493815.1 Methylomirabilia bacterium | reverse complement strand
GCTCGCACGGCAAGTTCCTGAGCCGGCTCGATCTCGACGTGCGCGGCGGCCGCGTCGCCGCCCACCGCTACCGGCTGCTGCCCGTGCTGGCCAACGCGATCCCCGCCGATGGGGACATGGCGCGACTGATCGCCGAGGTGCGCGCCCCCCACGAGGCGGCGCTGGGCGAACGCCTGGCCGTGTCAGAGTCGCTCCTCTACCGGCGCGGCAACTTCAACGGGACGTTCGACGAGGTCATCCTGGACGCGCTGCTGAAGCGGGCCGACGCCGAGGTGGCGTTCTCCCCGGGCTTCCGGTGGGGCGTCACGCTGGTGCCGGGCCAGGTGATCACGCTGGAGGACGTCTACGCGCACACCGCGCTGACCTACGCCAACACGTGGACGCGCGAGCTGACCGGCCGCGAGATCGTGCACGTCATGGAGGACGTCGCCGACAACTTCCTGCATCCCGACCCGTACTATCGGCAGGGCGGCGACATGGTGCGCGTGGGGGGGCTGACGTACACGATCGATCCGGCCCAGCGGATCGGTAGGCGCATCCGCGAGGTGCGGGTAGGCGGCCGCCCGCTCGAGTCCGCCCGGCGCTACCGCGCCACGGGCTGGGCCTCGGTGGGCGAGGCCGATGGGCCGCCGGCCTGGGACGTGGTCGCCGATCACCTGCGCGGCCTCAAGCGCGTGCGGCTCGACCCGCGGTCTCGCGTGCGCGTGCTCTGACAAGGAGGAACGACCCATGACGCTGCGGTCGCTGGTGCCTCCCATCTCAAGGAGCAGCCGCGCAAGCACAAGGTCGTCTATCACCTGAGCGAGGCGTACGTCTACCTGCGCCCCTGATGCTGGTAGAGTACGAAGGATGGCCGCACGCCGACGAGGGCCCATGAGGGTCGCGATCGCGTTGCTCCTGCTGCTGCTGCTGGCCGGCACGACCACGCCGGCGGCGGCCGCCAGCAAGGCGCTCGACGATCTGCTGTTCGATCTGCAACTGGTGCCGCTCGAAGGGCAGACGCCGCCCGCGTTCGAGCTGGAACGGCTCAGCGACGGCAAGAAGGTCACGCTGGCCGAGCATCGCGGGCAGCCGGTCATGCTGTACTTCTGGGCGACCTGGTGACCGTACTGCACGAGGGAGTTACCCTCGACCATCGAGAAGGTGCACCAGGAGTACAAGGACGCCGGGCTGGTGGTCCTGACCATCGCCATCGAGGAGGGCCGCCGCAAGGTCACCGGCTGGGCGCCGTCCAAGACGCTGACCATGCCGCTGCTCCTCGATCCCGACGGCGACGCGAGCGGTGCCTATCGCATCACGGCCACGCCGACCGTCTTCCTGGTCGGCCGCGACGGCAAGCTGGTCGCCAAGGCCCTCGGCACCAAGGCGTGGACCTCGGAGCAGGGGCGCGCGCTGCTGCAGCTACTGCTGAAGAAGTAAGCCGGTGGATCGCACGATCCTGGCCGGGGCGATGCTCATCGACGGCAGCGGGACGCCGCCGATGGCCGGCCGCGCGGTGGTCATCGAGCAGGGGCGCATCGCCGCCGTGGTCGGCGAGCGCGAGGCGCCGTCGGGGACGGTGCGGCGGCTCGACGGGCTGACGCTGCTGCCCGGGCTCATCAACTGCCACGTCCACCTCTGCTTCGGCGGTGAGGCCGACCCCGCCGCCGCGCTGCTGAAGGACCCGTTCGCCACCACCGTCATCAAGGCGGTGCTGCGCGCGCGGCAGACGGTCGAGGCCGGCGTCACCACGGTGCGCGATCTCGGCGGCCGCGACTACGCCGAGCTGAGCGTGCGCGACGCCGTGCGCGCCGGCCTCGTGCCCGGGCCGCGGATGCTGTGCGCCGGCCGCGGCATCTGCATCACCGGCGGCCACGGCTGGCATCTGATCGGCCGCGAGGCCGACGGCCCCGACGAGGTGCGCAAGGGCGTGCGCGAACAGATCAAGGCCGGCGCCGACGTCATCAAGATCTTCGCCACCGGCGGCGTGATGACGCCGGGCGTGGATCCCAACTCCGCCCAGCTCACGCTGGACGAGGTGCGCGCGGCGATCGAGGAGGCCCGCAAGGCCGGCCGCCGCACGGCCGCCCACGCCGGGGGCGCCGAGGGCATCGCCAATGCGCTCGAGGGGGGCATCACGACGATCGAGCACGGCATCTTCCTGAACGAGGCGCTCTGCCGGCGAATGGCGCGCGACGGCGTGGCCCTGGTGCCGACGCTCATCGCGCCGCGGGCGATCCTGACCGGCGGCGTCGCGGCCGGCATCCCCGAGTTTGCCGTGCGCAAGTCGGAGGCCGTGTGCGATCGTCACCTCGAGAGCTTCGTGATGGCGCTGCGCCTGGGCGTGCCGATCGCCGCCGGCACCGACGCCGGCACGCCGCTGAACGGCCACGGATCGATGGTGCCGGAGCTGGAGCTGATGGTGAAGGCCGGGCTGGCGCCGCTGGCCGCGATCCACGCCGCCACGGCCGCCGCCGCGCACGCCCTCGGCCTCGAGCACGAGACGGGCCGGGTGGCGCCGGGCCTGGCCGCCGATCTGCTGGCGGTGGCCGGCAATCCCGCCGAGCGCATCGGTGCGCTCGACGAGGTGCGACTCGTGATGGCGCAGGGGCGACTGGTCGTGAACCGCACGTGAGGAGGAACGGCATGGCGTTCGACGGCGAGCAGTTCATCACGCGCTTCAACACGGCATGGAACGGACACGACATCGACGGGATCCTGGCCATGATGACCGACGACGTCATCTTCGAGGCCTCGTTCGGCAAGGACCCGTGGGGCTCGCGCGTCGTCGGCAAGACGGCGGTCCGTGAGTTTCTCGGGGATATGTTCGAGCGCATCCCCGACGTCCGCTGGGACGAGACGCGGCACTTCGCCTGCCCCGAGATCGCCGTCGTGGAGTGGGTGACGAGCGGCACGCCGCGCGGCGCCGGCCGCTTCGAGACCCACGGCTGCGATATCCTCGCGCTGCGCGACGGCCGGATCGCCGCCAAGCGCTCCTACCGCAAGGCGACGCTCTGAACGGAGCCTCGCGAGGGGGCTGAGCGCGTGGCGCGCCGGCGCTCGTGGCTGTCGCTGCTGGTCGGCGCCCTCGTCGCGGCCGCCGCCGTGCTGGCGCCGATCATCTTCGACCTGTCTCCGCCATGAGCGACAGCCCTCGAATCCTGCGTCCGGAGTGGTGATCGCGATTGCGATGGCCCGTCGTCGGCGCTACGATCCTCCGCAGGCGGGCACCGGGGAGCGCCGTGACGGCCGACCGGCCCGCGAGGAGGAGCCCATGAAGAAGCGCGCGTCGACCAAGAGCACCAAGCGCAAGGCCAAGTCCATCGGGGATCTGCCGGTCGCCAAGAAGAAGACCGGCGCGGTGAAGGGCGGCATGGCGGCGCTGCCCATCGACGACTACGCGTCCACCAACTACCTCATGGCCTGAGTCACGGCTGGACGTCGAACCAGAGGGGCTTGGCGTTGTCGGGAGCGCCGTTGTAGTTCGTGGTGATCTCCTCGCCCGCCTCGATGGTCCGGAGCGCGACGAAGCGGATCGTTCCGGCCTCGGGCTGGCACTCGAAGACCGCGTT
>JBGPZN010000617.1:0-2163 GCA_041493815.1 Methylomirabilia bacterium | reverse complement strand
GCCACGGCCGGCGTGCCGAGCCAGGCGCCGCCCGTCGGGTTGGTCAGCGACACCTGGAAGGTCTTGTCGCCGCCGAGCACCGTGTTGTCGAGCGTCGCCACCGTGAAGGTCGAGGTCGTCGCGCCCGCCGGGAAGGTCAGCGTGCCGGAGGTCGCCGTGTAGGCGCTGCCCGCGGTCGCGGTGCCGTTGGCCGTCGCGTAGCGCACGGTCGCCGCCGCGTCCACCAGGCCGCTGCGCGTCACGGTGATCGTGACCCCGGCGCCCTCCGCCACCGAGTAGGCCGCCGACGTGAACTGGAGCCGGGGGAGCGTGGCGACGGCGTCGGCGATGAGGATCAGTGGCACGGCCGTACCCTCGGCCTCCGGGCGCTCGACGGACGGCGCGTCGACGACGGCGACGCCGGTCGCCCGGAGCGCGTCAACGAACTGGTCGACGGTGCCGGTCGGGGCCAGCTGTTTCATGATGGCCAGGGCGCCCGCCACGTGCGGAGCCGCCATCGAGGTGCCTTGGCCCAGGGCGTAGCCTCCACCGGGGAACGAGGACGAGGTAATCCAGCGGCCGGGCGCGAGGAGCGACACGAAGGGAGCAACGTTCGAAAAATACGACACGCTGTCCAGCGCCAATCCCAACGATCCATCGTCGCTCGAAGCAACGCTGACTGCAGACGCGATGCAGGCCGGGAAGGAGATGGCGTTGGTGAAGGCGTCGTTGCCGGAGGGGATGACGGTAGCGATCCCGGCCGCCTTCAGGCTCCGGATGATCGTCGTCATTGCCGGGTAGGCGTCGTCACAGATCGTGGCGTGGGGCGAGTCGGGGACGCCGAGGCTCAGGTTGACCGCGGCGAAGTTGTAGGTGCCGCGGAGCAGATAGACGCGCTCGAGCGCGGCCAGCACGTCGGCGACCGATGCGATGCCGGTCTGACCCGTAACGCGGATCGCCATGATGTTCGCGCCCCGCGCCACCCCGGAGAAGGGCACGTTCGCCGGGGGCCCGCCGTTGCCGGCGGCGATGCCGGCGACGTGAGTTCCGTGTGCAAGACAGTCGGCGCAGGGCAGCGCGGCGCCAGAGCCGAGCTGGGTGTCGAGCCCGTTCGGACAGTCGCCCGTACCGCCCAGGCCGTTCAGGCCGCGGGCATAGCACGCCTCCCCGACGACCTTGCCATGGAGGAAGGGATGGTTCTTGTCCACGCCGCTGTCGATGACGGCGATGACGGTGCCCTGCCCGTCGAGCCCGGCCGCCCACGCCGCCGGCGCCTGGACGAGGGGCCCGCTCTCGGCCAGCATCGGGTGCAGCTCGAGGTCCTCCTCGATGCGCGTGACGATCCCGCGCATGGCGCCGAGTACGCGCAGGGCGTCGGGGCTCACCTCGATGGCCATGTAGGGCATCGACGCGTACTCGCGGTGCACGCGATGCGCGAGGCCCCGCAGCGCGCGCCGCACGTCGGCCTGGGCCCACTGGATGCTCAGGCGCTGGCCCGCGATGGCCGCGGCGTGCGGCAGCAGGTGCTCGGGCGTCGCCGCCGGGCCGAGCTCCACGATGACGCTGACGCGGCCCTCGGCGGCCGCCCGCTCCACGACGTGCCGCGGTGCCAGGTCGCCGGCGCCGGCGAGGGTGGGGACGACCGCGACGACGGGAACACACGCGGCCAGGAGCGCGAGCGCGATGACACGAATCCGCATGAACGAGAGAGCCTCTGGTGCAGCGCCAGGACCTGGGGAATACCCAGCGTGACCCCACCCCGGATGCAGCGCGCTCGGTCAGGTAGCGGCGTCGAGTAGAGCGGACCCCGCCGTTGGTGGCGGCTCCCGCTGTAGTGCACAACCAGGGCCGCACCTCTTGGGACCGGGGTCCGCTCCGGGAAAACGGGCACATAGCGGGCCGCGGCCGGGAGCGCCGGACCTCGAAGACGCACGAGTTTCAGCGCAAGAATGTCGCAGCGGAGGGAACCGCCTATGGCGTCAGCGATGCCAGGAGCTCGGGGAGCGGCGCGCCGGCGGCCAGCCCGCCTACAGCCCCGATGACGCGCTCGACCTGGCCGGCGGGGAGCGCGAGGCCGGCGTTGCCGCGGAACTTCGCCTCGATCTCGGCGCGAGTGAGCGGCGCGTCCGGACCGCCGCGGGGTCGGTCCTGGCGCTCGCGCAGCACGCGGCCGTCGGTCAGCGT
>JBGPZN010000274.1:0-5012 GCA_041493815.1 Methylomirabilia bacterium | reverse complement strand
GCGGACCTTCAGCCAATTCTTCATCGCGCTCGCTCACTCATGAGAAATCGATCATGACACCGATACACCCCGATCGCAAAACACCGCCGCCCAAACCACAGTTCCCGCTCCGGGCGCGCACTCGAGGCGAAGTTACGACGCCCCGCGCGCCGGCTTTGCCGGCGCAATCCAGCTGTTCTGTCTGGGGGGAGGCACGGAGGAGCACGCCGTCAGGCGTGCGACGACGGTCGGCCAGGAAGTCCGAGGGGGCGTAGCCCCCTCGCTCATCAAAGTGGCACAGCCCCCCTCCGAGCTAGATGCCTGACGCGTCGATCAGATCGGCGAGGTTGTTGACGTTGACCCAGCCGCCGCGCGTGTAGACGACGGTCACCGGGCGGCCGCGCGCGAGCACGCGCGTGAGCAGGTCGGAGAGCCGCGCGCGGGCCAGCGTGCCGTCGGCGCGCAACTCGGCGATGGCCTCGCGCAGCCACGCCGCGCCCTCGGCGCCGAGGTGCAGCAGGCCGATCCAGCCGCCGTGGCTGGCCGCGGAGCCGACGGCGTCGCCGATGGCGGCCAGCCGCACCGGCTCGAAGCTGAAGCGCCCGGCGTCGGGCCGGCTGCCGCGCACGCGGTCCGGCACCTCCTGCCCGGCCAGCGCGCTGTCGACCGACAGCGTGATGCCCTCGCCCGCCTCCTCGAGCAGCGCCTGCACGATGTAGCGCTTGAGCACGATGTCGCCGAACGCGACCAGCGTGTCGGCGCCCAGGGCCGTGTCGGCCAGCGCCAGCGAGTGCGCCTCGCCGGTCGTCGCGAACTCGGCGTTGTCGACGAACCGCGCGCCCGGCACGTCCACGGCCTCGGCGCGATAGCCGCGGACCACGGTGACCGCGCGGCAGCCGAAGTGGCCGAGATCGTCGAGCAGGCGGGCGAGGATCGGACGGCCCTGCACCTTGAGCATGGCCTTGGGCACCGCCGCCGTGAGGCCCGCGAAGTCGGCGCCGGCGCCGGCGGCCAGCACCACCGCCGACAGCGCGGCGTCGCGCGCGGCCGGCAAATAGCGGCGCTCGGCCTGCTCGAGCTCCGCGTCGCCCTGCAGCCGGAACACCTCGGGCAGCGGCGCCACCTGCGGCTCGACGTCGATCAGCGTCTGCTCGGCGTGCAGCCGGCGCGCCGTCGCCTGCATCGCGGAGATCGCCGAGCGCAGCAGGTGGTTCGCCCACACGACCACGCTGACGCCGCGCGCGCGATACTCCGCGGTCGGCGTCCGCCAGTACTTGGTCGGCACCAGCACCACCGGCGCCCGGTTCGCCCACTCGTCGAGGAACGCGAAGATCTCGGCCGCGCTCGACTGGCGGCTGTGGATCAGGATAGCGTCGGCGCCGGCCAGGTGATAGGCCTCGGCCCGGCGGATCGCCTCGGCCAGACCCCAGCCGGCGATCAGCGCCTCCACGCGGGCGACCAGCACGAAGTCGGGATCGGCCTGACTGTCCTTGCCCGCCTTGATCTTGCCGCAGAACTCCTCGACGTCGGCCAGCGGCTGCTGCTCGGAGCGCAGGAACGAGTTCGTCTTGGGGAAGAGCTTGTCCTCGATGGTGACGCCGGCCACGCCGACCTGCTCGAGCTTGCGCACCAGGCGGCGCATGTTGTTGAAGTTGCCGTAGCCGGTGTCGCCGTCGACGAGGATCGGCGCGGCGGCCGCGTCGGCCATGAAGCCGACGTGGTCGACCACCTGCGACCACGACAGCTCGTTGTTGTCGCGGACGCCGAACGAGGCCGACATCGTCAGCCCGCTGGCCCACACGCCCTCGAAGCCGGCCTCGGCGGCGATGCGGGCCGACACGCCGTCGTGCGCCTCCATGAGGAACGCGAGGTCGGGGCGCGCCACCAGGCGGCGCAGTTGCGTCGTGTGCCTCACGTCAGCCTCCGAGGACCGCCGCCCGGAAGCGATCCCGGAGGGCGGCCGGCGTGTAGGGAATGCGCGGCACGTCCGCCTCCTCGGCCGTGACCTTCACGAGCACGAAGTGCGGGCCGTCGGTGGCCAGCGCCGCGCGAAGCGCCGACTCCAGCGCCCACGGCTCGGTCACCGCCGTCGCGGTCGCGAAACCGGCGGCGGCGGCCAGGCGGTCCAGACGCACGCCGCGCGACAGCGAGGCCTGGTTGCCGGTGGAGCCGTAGACCTCGTTGTCGAACACCAGGTGCACGAAGTTGGCCGGCCGCTGGGCGGCGATCATGGCGAGGATGCCGAGGTTCATCAGCAGATTGCCGTCGCCGTCGAAGACGACGGCGCGCCGCGCGGGCTGCGTCAGGGCCAGGCCCAGCCCGATGGCCGGCGCCAGGCCCATGGAGCCGATCATGTAGAAGCTCTGGGGGCGGTCGGCCAGCGAGAAGCTCTCGCGGCAGATGTAGCCGTTGGCGTGGGCCACGGGATCGTCGCCGAAGGCCTTGAGCGCGATCCCGAGCGCGGTGAGCCGGGGCATCGTCGCCGGCGGCAGCGGAGCGTCGGGCGCGGGCGGCGCGGCCCCGTGCGTGGCGCCGCCGCCGGTCGCCGCCGCGGCCTCGACACCGCCGGTCTCGACGATCTTCGGGGGCACCAGCAGCGCCACCGGCGACCGGCGCGCGTCCATCTCCGTGGCGGCCCAGGCCAGGTCGACGTCGAGCGAGTCGGCCGCCAGCACGCGATAGGGCACACCCAGGAGCTCGAGGAGCTTCGGTGAGATCTCCCCCGTCAGGATGTGCTCGGGCGCGTCCTTGCCACCGAAGCCGCGCCACGTCACCACCAGCAGCACCGGCAGCCCGTACATCAGCGACAGCGAGGCCAGCGCGTTCAGGCTGGTGCCCAGGCCGGAGTTCTGCATCAGCACGACCGGGCGCCGGCCCCCGAACCAGGCCCCGGCCGCGACCCCGACCGCGGCGTCCTCGCGCACGGCCGCGACGTAGGGCGCGCGGGTGCCGCGCTCGAGCACGGCGATGAGGTCCTCGATCAGCGAGCACGGCACGCCGGTGAAGAAGTCGAAGCCGTGGCGCTCCAGGCGGGCGGCGAAGTCGTGGCCGGAGATCATCGCGACGCGCTCACGGCGCGACGATGCGGCCGCCGCCCATCGTTCGGAGAAAGTCGCCGAGCGAGGCGAAGCGCATGAAAGGGTTCTGCTGCTTTTCGTCGCCGATCGTCGAGGACGGACCCCCGTAGTTGTGGCCGGGGAACAGCACCGTGTCGTCGGGCAGCGCCCCCAGCCGCTGGGTCAGCGAGTAGTACATCTCGCTCGGATCGCTGCCCGGCAGGTCGGTGCGGCCGCAGGAGCCAATGAACAGCGTGTCGCCGGAGATCAGCCGGCCGTCGACGAGGAAGCACTGCGAGCCGGGCGTATGCCCGGGCGTGTGCAGGAAGGTCAGCCGCAGCCGTCCCACCTCGAGCGTGTCGTGGTTGTCGACCTTCACCAGGTCGGAGCCGAGACCGGGCAGGAACTCCCGCTCGGCCTTGTGCACGTAGACCTTGACCGGGAGCTTGGCCAGCAGTTCTTCCACCCCGGCGATCCGTCCCGGCATGCCCCACGAGGCCAGGCTGCCGCCCACGTGGTCCTGGTGGGTGTGGGTGACCAGCGCGCCGGTGATGGTCATCCCGTCAGCGGCGGCCGTGTCCACGATCTCGTCGATTTCCCAGGCCGGGTCGACCACCACGCACTGGCGCGCGACCGGGTCGCCGACCAGGTAGACAAAGTTCTGCATCGGTCCCAGCTCGAGCTGCTTGAGGTACACGCCCTCGGCGTCCGACACGGGGGTCATGCTACCCCAGCCCTGGCGAGTGCGCTACAATGCGCCCCGCTGAACGGCGGTTCATTCAGGGCGGGCGAACACGACGACGAGGAGTGCGAACGATGTCCACGATCACACGACAGCAGCAGGCGGCGCGGCGGGTGTCCTACCAGCTCGAGACGCTCTGGGACTACGACTACGAGCCCACGCATCAGGAGCTCGACACGCTCTACGAGACCGCCAAGAAGAACCAGTGGAACGGGTCCACCGCGATCGACTGGAGCCGGCCGATCGGCACCGAGGGTCCGGTGCTCAACGTGCAGATGGCGTTCGCGGGCACCAACTTCTTCAGCCGCCTCGGCCCCGAGGAGCAGAAGGACGTCGAGATCCGCGTGTCGGCCTGGCGGCTCAGCCAGTTCCTGCACGGCGAGCAGGGCGCGCTGGTGGTGTGCGGCCAGCTCGTCAACTCCATCCCCGAGCTCGACGCCAAGCTCTACGCCTCCACGCAGGTCGTGGACGAAGGACGCCACGTCGAGATCTATCCGGTCGATCCGCTGCTCAAGGCCGTCCTCGACGAGATCCTCGCCACGAACATGTGGGAGCTGAAGCTGCTCGGTATGCAGATGATCGTCGAGGGCCTGGCCATCGCCGCCTTCAACGTGATGCGCCGGCAGACCGCCGACCCCACGCTCGGCCAGCTCCTCGACTATGTCCTGCAGGACGAGGGGCGCCACGTCAACTTCGGCTACTTCGCGCTGCGGCGCTCGATCCCCGGCATGGAGGCCGCCAAGCGCCAGTACCTCGAGGACTTCACCTACAAGGTCTGCGACCTGATGTACGCGCGCGACGAGCGCACCGGCTTCCGCTCGATCCAGGAGGTCTGGAACGAGATGGGCTGGGACGGCGAGAAGATCTGGCGGGAGACCGTGAAGACCTCGCAGACCACCAAGGCCTTCAACAGCTTCCTGTTCCAGGACAACCTGATGCCCCGCCTCGTTCGCCTCGGCCTCATCTCCGAGCGCATCGCCCCCCGCTACCGCGAGATCGGCCTGCTCCCGTAACGCGCGCGTGATCGAGGCGCGCCACGGCTCCGCCGGGGCGTGACGAGCGTCGGAATCTGGGCCATGTCGCGCCTCCAGATATCCACGCGATGTCGAGGGGCGCCACGGCTTTGCCGGGGCGTCCCGAGCGTTGGGGGTTTGGGGGCCATCTCGTGGCCCCCATGTCAATCTAACGCGAGGAACGAGTAGCCGACGGTGCGAAGGTCCTCGTCCACGGTGAGG
>JBGPZN010000319.1:0-4368 GCA_041493815.1 Methylomirabilia bacterium | reverse complement strand
TTGATCGGGACCGCGACGGTCTGCTTCGTCACCAGGTTGTAGACCTGGAGCCGGCCCCCGCCCGCCGCCGCCAGGACCGGCGCGCGCGGCGACATGGCGACGGCGTCGCCGGCGGCGCCAGCGGCGAGCAGCGTGGCCCTCGTGGCGAACGACATGCCCACTGTCTCGTAGACACGCCCGCCGGCGTCGGCGACGATGAGGTTGGCGCCACGCTGGTTGGGAAATATCGCCCGGGCCTGGGGCGGCCGCCGGCCTTCCACCGCGACCTGGCCACCCGTTTCGAAATCCCAGCCTCGAACCGCGCCGTCGATATCGACGAGGACCAGGTACCGCTCCCCGATACCGGCCACGATGTCGGCGATCGGCCGCGCCGGGGCCTTCACCTTCAGCTCTTCCTGGTAGTAGAGGAAGTCCGAGACGATGTCGTTGATGCCGGCCCCGGCGCACCGCCCGGGCAGCGCGCCGGCCCCGAGGGCCAGCGCGATCGCCAGGACGACGATCCGGAACATCACGGGCGCTTCAGAAGATCCAGCGGAACTCCAGCGTCACCGTGTGGGAATTGATGTCAACCCCCGAGTTGAGCGACGTCCCGTAGCTGTAGGCGCCGCCGATCAGAATCGACGGAGTGATGGCGTACAGGATCTCGGGCCCGACCGAGATGAAGCCGTCGTCCTGGCGGCTGATGGTGGACGGACCGATCACCTTCGCGTACACGAAGTTCAGCTGAGGCCGGATCTTCTCGCCGCGGTACTTCAGGCTGAAGCCGGCCTGCATCGAGGTGATCGTGTCGGCGTCGTCGTCCTCGAAGGTGTTCGAGAACGCGAAGCCCACCGTGGGCTCGAACAGGATGGGCCCGCCGCGAATGCTGAAGGTGGCCGACGGCCCCGCCCTCCAGGACCAGATGTCGTCGGTCACGTTGGTGTTGAAGTTGGAGAAGCCGCCCTCCAGCGTCAGCCACCCCTTGACGGGGGCCGTGTTCAGGAAGATCAGGTCTGTGCCGAGCCGGGTCTCGATGAAGGTCGAGTCGATGGTGGTCGAGGTTCCCAGGGCCGAGACCTTCGTGGTGGTGCCCGCCCCGGACAGCGCGCCGTGGATGAGGACGATGTCGTGGAGCTTGAAGAGCCCGCCGACCACGAGGCCGCCGGTATCCGCCTTGAAGGAGGCGAACGAGAAATCGCCGTCGGTCCGGTTGTAGAAGGGGCTGCCGAACACGGTGGTCGTCGGCATGCTGACGGCTTCGCTCACGATGCTCCGCGACAGGGATTCCGCGACCGAGGAGGAGATCGACGAGCCGACCGCCCGCTCGACCGCCTTCTTCACCTCTTCGTTCGTGTCGCCGCCGCCGCCCTGAGCGAACGCCGGTCCGGCGATCGCGACCAGGAGAACGCCCAGCACCGCACCGCACATCGACCTGACTCGCATGGAGATCTTCCCTTTCACCTCGACACGATCCGAGGGCCAATCAATCATTCGTGCCACATGGGTCCTTCCCATGTCAAGAAATTCGGAGCCCGCAACCTCACATCCCGAGATAGGCCTTGCGCACGAGGTCGCTGCCGCGCAGCTCTTCGCTCCGGCCCTCGAGCACCACGCGCCCCGTCTGGAGCACGTAGCCGCGGTCGGCCAGGTCGAGGGCCGCCGGCACGTTCTGCTCGACGAGGAACATCGTCAGGCCTTCCGTCTCGTGGAGCCGGCGCAGCGAGTCCATGACCTGGTCGACGAGGCGCGGCATGATCCCCAGACTCGGCTCGTCGAGCATGAGGAAGCGCGGCCGCGACATGAGCGCGCGGGCGATGGCGAGCATCTGGGCCTCGCCGCCGCTCAGCGTCCCCGCCCGCTGCCGCGCCCGCTCGCGGAGGACGGGAAAGAGCGCCTCGATGCGCTCGAGCATCTCCCGCCGGTGGGCGGGATTGCCGTTGCTGTAACTGCCCAGGGTCAGGTTCTCGGCGACGCTCAGCCGGCTGAACAGGCGTCGGCCCTCGGGCACGAGCGCCACGCCGAGCTTGACGCGGTCGGCGGCATCCACCGCGCCGATGGGCTGTCCGGCGAACGTGATCTCGCCCGCCTGCGGCTCCACCAGGCCCGCGACGGCCTTGAGCAGCGTGGTCTTGCCGGCGCCGTTGGCGCCGATGAGCGCGACCACCTCGCCCGGCTGCACGCGCAACGACACGCCCTGCAGCGCGCGCACGCCGGCGCCGTAGGCCACGTGAAGGTCACGCACCTGGAGCAGGCTATCGGGCGGCACGGCGGTCGCCGAGGTACGCCCGGATCACCTGCTCGTCACGCACGACGGCCTGGGGCGCGCCGTCGGCGATCTTGACGCCGTAGTCGAGGACGACCACGCGATGGGAGAGCGGCATGACGACCTCCATCACGTGCTCCACCACGCAGATCGTCACCTTCAGCTCCTCGTGGATGCGCCGCACGAGCTGCACGGCGGCGGCCGTCTCCAGCGGCGTGAGCCCGGACATCGCCTCGTCGAGCAGCAGCAGCCGGGGCCGCGTCGCTAGCGCGCGGGCGATCTCCAGCCGCTTCTTGTCGGCGAGCGTCAGGGTGGCGGCGGGCGCGTCGGCCTTGCCAGCCAGGCCCGTGAAGTCGAGCAGGGCGGAGGCGCGGGCGCGCGCTTCCGGCACGCGGTTCGTGCGCTGCAGCGCGCCGCACACCACGTTGTCCAGCGCGGTCATGCGGCCGAAGGCGCGCACCACCTGCCACGTGCGGGCCACGCCGAGCCGGCAGATGCGCTCGGGGCGAGCGTGGCTGATGTCGCTTCCGTCGAAGACGATGCGGCCGGCGTCGGGATGCATGTAGCCGGTGATGCAGTTGAACAGCGTCGTCTTGCCCGCCCCGTTGGGCCCGATGAGGCCGACGATCTCGCCCGCCTCGATTGCGAGAGAGACGTCGCGGTTGGCCAGCAGGCCGCCGAAGCGCTTGGTGCAGGACTCCAGGCCGAGCAACGGGGCCATCGGGCTACGCCGTCGCCGGCCGCCCCAGGCGGAACCAGCGCGACCACGGCAGCGAGAGCAGGCCGGTTGGACGGAACGCCGCGATGACGATGATGATGAGGCCGTAGACGATCAGGTCGATGCCGCGGCCGGCCAGCGGCCCGGTGCCGAGCGTCGTGCTCATGATCTGCGCGATCGGGATCAGGATGACGGCGCCGAGCACCGGGCCCCACAGCCGGCCGATGCCGCCGACCACGGTGGCCATGATCGGCAGCGTGCTCCAGTTGAGCTCCAGCACCTGCTCGGGAAACACCGAGAGCGCCCAGAAGGCGTAGAGCACGCCGGCGCCGGCGAAGACGGCGGCGGTGATGCTACGGGCGATCACCTTGTAGAGCCGGCTGTCGATGCCGATCCCCTCGGCGGCTTCCTGATCATCGCGGATGGCGCGGAAGCAGTAGCCGAGCTTGGAGCGCTCGACCAGCGCCATGAGACTCAACGTGACGGCGAAAAGCACGAGCGCGGCGTAGTAGTAGCCCATGGCCTTGGTCGGCCCGGAGAACTGCAGCGAGAGCGCCGAGGCCACGACGCCGTCGCGCGGCTTCACCGGGATGAACAGCCCCTGGCTGCCGCCGATGAACTCCCAGGTGGAGCCGATGGGCTGGGCGATCATCCAGATGGCGACCGTCGCGATGGCGAAGTAGTGGCCGCGCAGGCGCGTGAGCGGGTACGTCAGCACCGCGCAGATGACCGCGGCGACCGCGACGGCGGCCAGCAGGCCGAGCCAGGCATCGACGCCGAGCTTCACGTAGAGCAGCGCGGCGGTGTAGGCGCCGACGCCGAAGAACACCTGGGGGCCGAAGTCGAACTGGCCCGCCCAGCCGCCGATCACATTCCAGCCCGCGCCGAGCATCGCGTTGACGAGCACCAGGAAGCCGACCGTCTGGTAGTAGGTGTAGCCCTGGAGCTGGAGCGGAATCGGATAGACGATGGCCGCCAGCGCCCCGATCACCAGCGCGATCCGCGCCACGCTAGAACCGCCCGAACAGGCCCTGCGGCCGGAAGAGTCCTATCAATAGATACGACCCGAACACGAAGGCGTCCTTGAAGGCCGGCGGGAGGTAGACGACCGTCACGCTCTGGATGACGCCGACCAGCAGCGCGGCCAGCAGCGTGCCCAGGATGCTGCCGAAGCCGCCGAGCGCGACGATCGCGTACGCCAGCACGGTGAACTGCAGGCCGACTTGAGGGTAGACGGCGAAGAAGTTGACGAGGATGGCGCCCGCGACGGCGACCAGCGCGGCGCCCAGCCCCCAGGCCACCGCGAACATGCGCTGCGGCCGGATGCCCACCAGGCGCGCGGCGTCGCGGTCCTCGCTGGTGGCCTGCAGGGCCAGGCCGAACTCCGTGCGCTCGATGAGCAGGTACA